>NZ_NOIW01000006.1:0-107782 GCF_002708645.1 Sphingobium sp. IP1 | reverse complement strand
CCGCCCCGCTCCATCCCGCGCCGTGCCCTGTCGTCACGCTGATCTGGAGTTCGACCTGGATCGTGATCCGCGACCAGCTGGGCAGCGTGCCGGCAAGCTGGTCGGTCTGCTATCGCTTCCTGCTGGCGGGCGTGGCGATGGCCGCGTTCGCGCGGATGCGCGGCGTGTCCCTCAATATCGGGCGGGGCGGCCTGGTCTTTGCCGCGCTGCTGGGCACGGCGCAGTTCGTGCTCAATTTCAACTTCGTCTATCGCGCCGAGGTCTATCTGACGTCCGGCGTGGTGGCGGTGGTCTATGCGATGCTGCTGATCCCCAACAGCATCCTGGCCTGGATCTTCCATCGCCAGCCGGTCAGCCGCGCCTTCATCGGCGGGTCGGTGATCGCGACGGCGGGCATCGCCATGATGCTGGTGCATGAATATCGCTTTGCCGGGATCGACCCGGACAAGGTCGTGCTGGGCGCGGCCTTTGCCTGTGCCGGGCTGATGAGCGCATCGACCGCCAATGTGATGCAGGGGATGGAGATTGCCCGCAGGCTGCCGATGATCGCGGTGCTGGCCTGGGCGATGCTGATCGGCGCCGGGATCGACGCCGCCTTTGCCTGGATCACCACCGGGCCGCCGGTGATCGAGCCGCGGATCGGCTATCTGCTGGGCATAGGCTGGCTGGCGCTGGCAGGATCGGTCGTCACCTTCCCGCTCTATTTCGGGCTGATCCAGCGCATGGGCGCGGGTCGGGCCGCCTATACCAGCGTACTGATCCCGGTGATCGCGATGCTGATCTCCACGGTGGTGGAGGGGTATCGCTGGAGCGGGCTGGCCGTGCCGGGCGCGCTGCTGGCGATCGCCGGGATGGTGATCGCGCTGCGGGCGAAGACCAGGAGCTGAACCGGGATTACAGCCTGACGCCGCCGGGCTGGTAGCGCAGCTTGGCCATGTTGAGGCGGGCGATCAGGCTGCTGAGCGATTCCGGTGCGGGGGCCGCGCGATCGGGCACGGACATGGCGTTGATGCGGTCACCGAGCGTGGAAACAGTCTTGTCGATGCTGGTCATGACACACCCTTGTTGATGCGGTAATCCCGCTTTCGGCGCACGCTGGTTAACGGGGCGTAAACCATGCGACGAACCGATCAGCAAGGCTGATTTTCTTCCACAAGACAGGCCCTTAGACCTTCAACATGGGTGGGGTAAAGAGGTTTCCAGTTAAGCAATCGACGCGCCCGGCCATTGGCGACGCGGCGATTTTCGGCATAGAAGGCCAGCGCCTGGGGCGAGAGGTCCGCCTGTTCCAGCGACAGCAGCGGCGGTAGCGGCTGGCCCAGCAGTTCGCAGGCGGTGGCGATCACATCATTCTGGGCGCAGGGGCGGTCGTCGGCGAGATTATAGACACCGGGCGGACCGTCGAAGGCGGCGATGATGCCGCCGACAATATCGTCGACATGGACCCGGCTGAATATCTGTCCGGGCAAGCCGATGCGATGCGCCTTGCCGGCCCGGACACGATCGAGCGCCGAGCGGCCGGGGCCATAGATGCCGGGCAGGCGGAAGCGGCGGACATCGGGCCGCAAGGCGCCCCAGTCGAGATCGGCGCGGGCGCGGGCGGTGCGGCGCCCCTGCCCCACAGGGCTTGCCTCATCGACCCAGGCGCCGGCCGCATCGCCATAAACGCCGGTCGAGGAGAGATAGCCGACCCAGAGCGCCAACGCGGCGGCGATCACGGCGCCATAACGGGTGAGGACGGGGTCATCCTCGCCCTCGGGCGGGACGGAGGAGAGGATATGGGTGGCGCCGGCAATGGCGGCGCGGACGGCGGGTTCATCGTCGAAGGCGATATGGTTTGCGTCGGCGCTGCGGCGGACGCCGGTAACCTGCCAGCCCTCGGCGCGCAGCCGGGCGGCGAGGCGGGAGGCGCTATAGCCCATGCCGAGGATCAGCATGTGCAGCATCGGCGCCCTCCCCTTGAGGCCAGTATCAGACCGTGAAGCTCTCGCCGCAGCCGCAGCTGCCCTTGGCGTTGGGATTGGCAAAGACGAAGCCGGCGGTGAAATCATCCTCGACCCAGTTCATGGTCGAACCGATGAGATAGAGGACCGAGGCACCGTCAATGTAAAGGACACCGCCGGGGGTCTCGATCTTCTCGTCGAACTTGGCTTCTTCGGTGACATAGTCGACCGAATAGGCAAGGCCCGAGCAGCCGCGCTTGGGGGTCGAGAGCTTGACCCCGATCGCGCCTTCAGGCGCCTGCGCCATCAGCTCTGCGATGCGGCCTTCGGCGCTGGGCGTCAGCATGACGGCGGCGGGACGGGCGCGGGTCTTGGTGGTCGTCTCGGTCATTCCAATATCCTCCCCCCTCCCTGGAAGGGAGGGGCCGGGGGTGGGTCGTCGCCATAGGCGGCGTTTTCATCGCAGGGGAAGTCGGCTCGCTGCGCTCGCCACCCACCCCTTAATCCCCTCCCTGAAAGGGAGGGGAAATCTTACAGCATTCCCAGTTCGAGCTTGGCTTCGTCCGACATCTTGCCCGGATCCCATGGCGGATCCCAGACCAGGTTCACCTCGACATCGCCGACGCCCGGCACCGCGCCGACGCGCAGTTCGACTTCGCCGGGCATGGATTCGGCGACCGGGCAGTGCGGCGTGGTCAGCGTCATGGTGACGACGGCATGGCCGTCGCTGGTGACGTCGACGCCGTAGATGAGGCCGAGGTCATAGATGTTGACCGGGATTTCCGGGTCGAAGATTTCCTTCAGCGCATCGATGATGCCGTCATAGAGATCGCCGCCCGGCTCGCCGACCGCGACTTCGCTGGGCTTCTGCGCCAGGAAACCGTCGAGATAGTCGCGCTGGCGCGGAGCGGCCTCCGCCTCTTCCACGCGTGCCTTGGGCGGGGTTTCCACCGCGTCGACTTCTTCCACCATGAACTTCTTTTCCTCGGTCATCCGAAGATCTTCCTTACCCGTTCGATACCCTTGACCAGCGCATCCACGTCGCTGTCGTCGCTGTAGATGCCGAAACTGGCCCGTGCGGTCGCCTCGACGCCCAGATGCCGCATCAGCGGCTGGGCGCAATGATGACCGGCGCGGATCGCGACACCCGTTTCATCCAATATGGTGCCGACATCGTGCGGATGAACCCCCTCCACCTCGAAAGAAAGGATGCCGGCCGAATCTTCGGGGCCAAAGACGCGCACGCTGTTGAGCTGGCTGATGGCGGTGCGGGCCTTGGCCACCATGGCGCATTCATGGGCGTGGATGATGTCGAGGCCGATGCCCTGCACATAGTCGATCGCAGCCGACAGGCCGACGACGCCGACGATATGCGGCGTCCCAGCCTCGAACCGGGTCGGCGCGGGGGCATAGGTGGTCTTTTCGAACGTCACCTTGTCGATCATCGATCCGCCGCCCTGATAGGGGGGCATGGCGTCCAGCAGTTCCTTGCGGCCCCACAGCACGCCGATGCCGGTCGGGCCGTAAAGCTTGTGCGCGGAGAAGACATAGAAATCGCAGTCGAGCGCCTGAACATCGACGGCGAGGCGGGGGACCGCCTGGCAACCGTCGATCAGGATCTTGGCGCCAACCATATGGGCGATGTCGGCGGCGCGGCGACAATCGAGCACGCTGCCGAGCACGTTCGACACATGGGCGAGCGCGACCATGCGGTGCTGCGGCGTGATCATCGCGCGCATCGCGTCGAGATCGATCCGGCCATCCTGCGTCAGCGGCACCACGTCGATCTGGGCGCCGACCTTTTCGGCGACGATCTGCCAGGGGACGATATTGCTGTGATGTTCGAGGGTCGACAGCAGGATGCGGTCGCCGGCCTTCAACTGCGTGCCGGCCCAGCATTGGGCGACGAGGTTGATGCCCTCGGTCGCGCCGCGGACATAGACGATCTCGCTGTCCGACTGCGCGCCGATGAAGCCGGCGACCTTGCGCCGGGCGGCTTCATAGGCGAGCGTCATGTTTGCCGAGCGTTCATAGACGCCGCGATGCACGGTGGCATAGTCCGGGCCATAGGCGCGGGCGATCGCGTCGATCACGGCGGTCGGCTTCTGCGCGGTGGCGGCGCTGTCGAGATAATGCCAGTCGCCGACACCGGGAAAGTCGTCCCGCAGGCGCAGGCCTTGGGCGAGATCGGTCATACCAGCGTCCCCAGCTTGGCGAGCGCCGCCGCCTCGAACCGTTCGCGCAGATCGTCCTGCGCGACATCGTCGAACACGCCGGCGACGAAGGCTTTCAACAGCAATGTCTTGGCAGTTGCCGGGTCCATGCCGCGCGAGGCCATGTAGAAGAGCGCTTGGCGGTCCAGCTCGCCGACCGTGGCGCCATGGGCGCATTTCACGTCGTCGGCATAGATTTCCAGTTCCGGCTTGGCGTTGGCCGTGGCGGTGCGGTCGAGCAGCATCGCCTTGATCGACTGGAAGGCGTCGGTGCGCTGGGCATCGCGGGCGACATTGATGCTGCCCAGATAATTGCCGGTGGCATGGCTGCCCAGGATCGAGCGGACGGTCTGGCCGCTGGTCGCGTCGGGGTGGGCATGGGTGACGCTGGTGATGATCTCCAGCGTCTGCTCGCCACCGCCGATGATCGCACCGTTCAGCTCGAAATGGCTGCCCTTGCCCAGCGTGACAGCGAAAGTGACACGTCCAAGCTTGCCGCCAATGTTGAGCAGATGGAAATCGAACCGGGCATTATCAGCGATATCAATGACATAGTCATGCACCGCGGTCGTGCCATCGGCCGCGTCCTGCAGCAGATGGTCATGCGCGCTTTCGCCCTCCGCCACCGTGATCCGGGTCGCGGCCGGCACCGGCCAGGCAGCGGCGAGTGCGTCAAGATCGCTGTAACGCCAGGCTTCATCCTTGCGCGTGGGGGGAGCGAGGAGGGTCACGCCGCGGTCACCTCGGCCCCAAGCACTTCTGAATAGCCTTCGCTTTCGAGCTGCAGCGCCAGTTCCGGGCCGCCCGACTTGACGATGCGGCCGGCGGCCAGGACGTGGACGAAGTCCGGCTTCACATAGTCGAGCAGGCGCTGATAATGGGTGATCAGCAGCACCGCCTTGTCAGGCTTGCGCATGATCGCATTGATGCCCGCGCCGACGGTCTTGAGCGCGTCGATGTCGAGACCCGAGTCCGTCTCGTCGAGGATCGCCAGCTTGGGATCGAGGATGCCCATCTGCACCATTTCGGCACGCTTCTTCTCGCCGCCGGAAAAGCCGACATTCACCGGACGCTTGAGCATCTCCATGTCGAGGCCGAGCAGGCCGGCCTTTTCCTTGGCCAGCTTGATGAACTCGCCGCCGTTCAGTTCCTTCTCGCCGCGCGCGCGGCGCTGCGAATTGAGGCTTTCGCGCAGGAACTGCAGGTTGGAGACGCCGGGGATCTCGACCGGGTACTGGAAGCCCAGGAACAAGCCAGCCGCCGCACGCTCATGCGGGTCTTTTTCAAACAGGTCTTCGCCCTCGAAGGTCGCGGTGCCG
Source organism: Sphingobium sp. IP1 (assembly GCF_002708645.1). NCBI lineage: Bacteria > Pseudomonadati > Pseudomonadota > Alphaproteobacteria > Sphingomonadales > Sphingobiaceae > Sphingobium > Sphingobium sp. IP1. The sequence continues at coordinate 102,307 of NZ_NOIW01000006.1, read as the reverse complement.
CCGGTCACTTCATAATTGGGGCGACCGCCCAGCGTGTAGGCGAGCGTCGACTTGCCGGCGCCGTTCGGCCCCATGATCGCGTGGATTTCGCCCGCGTTGATCTGGAGCGACAGGCCCTTGAGGATCGCCTTGCCGTCGATTTCGTTGGTGAGGTTGTCGATCGTCAGCATGTGTCTTTAGTCCTTGTGCGCGCGCTGGAGCGTCCGCGCGGTCCAGAAGGCCATGTCGCGCACGTCGCCCGGCGCGGGGAAGAGCGTGTCGATATGGCGCTTGATCGGCATATAGGGCCACCAGTCGGCGTCCGGTTCCGGCGCGCCCTTTTCCAGCAGCGCGACGACGAATTCGCTGACCGGGCCCATGCGGGCGAGGTTGGGCGCCTTCGCCTTGTGGAAGGCCTTGTCGCTCCGCAGCTTCTCGGTCATAGCGACGTCGCCCTTCTCCAGCGCATCGCGGCATTCGGCCTGATAGGCGTCGAGATCGCCGAAATCCTTGGCGGCACGCGTCTGCAACTCGCCCTCTTCCAGCTCATAATCCTCGGTCAGGATGCGGATCGCGGCGGTCCATGCCTGGCCATTGCCGACATCCTCCGCGAAATCGGCGAGGGCATCCTGGATATCGTCTTCGTCGCTCAATTTTCCGTCCTTCAAAATCTCTGTTCTATCGTCACGCCGGACTTGATCCGGGGTCCCGCTGCCTTTCCGTCCCGCTCAAGAAAAGCGGGATGCCGGATCAAGTCCGGCATGACGGGAAGATGCGGGACAAATTTAGCCCACGCTGCCTTCCAGGCTGATGCCCAGCAGCTTCTGCGCTTCCACCGCGAATTCCATCGGCAGTTGCTGCAGCACTTCCTTGGCGAAACCGTTGACGATCAGGCTGACCGCGCTTTCCTGGTCCAGGCCGCGCTGCATCGCGTAGAAAAGCTGGTCGTCGCTGATCTTGCTGGTGGTCGCTTCATGCTCGATCTGGGCCGAGGGATTGCGCACCTCGATATAGGGCACGGTGTGGGCGCCGCACTGGTCGCCCAGCAGCAGGCTGTCGCACTGGGTGAAGTTGCGCACGCCTTCCGCGCTTGGGCTCACGCGGACCAGGCCGCGATAGGTGTTGTTGGAGCGGCCAGCCGAGATGCCCTTCGACACGATGGTCGAACGGCTGCCCTTGCCATTGTGGATCATCTTGGTGCCGGTGTCGGCCTGCTGCAGATTGTTGGTGAGCGCGACCGAGTAAAATTCGCCGACGCTATTCTCGCCATTCAGCACGCAGGACGGATATTTCCAGGTGATGGCGGAGCCGGTTTCGACCTGGGTCCAGCTGACCTTGCTATTGCGGCCCTGGCAGAGCGCGCGCTTGGTCACGAAATTATAGATGCCGCCCTTGCCATTCTCGTCGCCCGGATACCAGTTCTGGACGGTGCTGTACTTGATCTCCGCATCGTCCAGCGCGACCAGTTCCACGACGGCAGCGTGGAGCTGATTTTCGTCGCGCATCGGCGCGGTGCAGCCTTCGAGATAGGAGACATAGGCGCCATCGTCCGCGACAATCAAAGTGCGTTCGAACTGGCCGGTATTTTCCGCATTGATGCGGAAATAGGTCGACAGCTCCATCGGGCAGCGAACACCCTTGGGAATGTAGACGAAGGTGCCGTCGGAAAAGACCGCGCAGTTGAGGGTAGCAAAATAATTGTCGTGCATCGGCACGACCTTGCCCAGCCACTTCTTCACCAGGTCGGGAAATTCGCGCACGGCTTCGCTGATCGAGCGGAAGATGACGCCCGCTTCCTCCAGCTCCTTGCGGAAGGTGGTGGCGACCGAGACCGAGTCGAACACGGCGTCGACCGCGATCTTGCGGCTGCCCTTCACGCCGGCGAGCATTTCCTGCTCGGCGATGGGGATGCCCAGCTTCTGATAGGTGGCGAGGATTTCGGGATCGACCTGATCCAGCGAATCCAGCTCCACCTTCTTCTTCGGCTCGGCGTAATAATAGGCGTCCTGGTAATCGATCGGCGGGACGTTGAGCTTCGCCCAGTCCGGCGCTTCCATCTTCTGCCACATGGCGAAGGCCTTCAGGCGCCAGTCGAGCAGCCATTGCGGCTCGTTCTTCTTGGCCGAGATGAAGCGGACCGTATCCTCGTTCAGGCCCTTGGGCGCGAAATCCTGCTCGATGGCCGACGACCAGCCATGTTCATAGGTGGAGGCGCGCTCGGCGGCCTCCAGCGCTTCCTGATTACGGACGGTGCTCACTTCTTCGGTCATGCCATTTCTCGTGTCAGGCTGGCGATGGTCACGTTCGCGAGCGCTTCGCGGATCGCGTTGTTCGCCAGATTCATGTGCGGACGGATGCGGCAATCCTGTTCCAGATTGCAGTCATGCGCCCCCTGTTCGCTGCATGCGGTCATGGCGATGGGGCCTTCGACCGCCTCCACCACGTCCGCCAGGGTGATCGTCGCGGGCGGGCGCGACAGGCGCACGCCGCCACCGGTGCCCCGGCTCGATTCGAGCAGACCCGCCGCCGACAGCCGGCTCACCAGCTTCTGCGCGGTGGGCAGCGGGATGCCGGTTTCGGCGCTGAGCGTGGTCGCGTTCATCTTGGCCGCACCGCAGTGACGGGCGGCAGCAGACATCAGCACGACGGCATAATCGGCAAAGCTCGATAATTTCATGCGTGTTGCGAACCATTCTCAAATCGGATCGAATCAATCCGATTGGGCATGTGGTCCCACTCGCCCCCGGAATCAAGGCATTTTTGATTGGATCGAAGGGACGATCAGCTCAGCCGGTTGAGCACCGCGACATCGCCGCCCAACGTGCGGCGGAGCAGGGTGAGCTGGACCACGGCGGTCGGCTCGGTCTGGAGCTGGTGCGGGGTCATGCCGATGAAATGCTTGATCTCGCGGATGAAATGCGACTGGTCATAGAAACTGCCATCGTCGCACAGGGCCTGCCAGCTTTCATGGTCGAGCGCGATCCGCGCGCTGCAACGCAAGGCGCGATATTTGCGGGCGAGCAGCTTGGGCGGGGCGCCATAGAGCTTGTTGGTGATGCGGGCGAGCTGGCGCGGCGACAATTCGGTCATCTCGCTCAGCACCTCGATCCTGGGCGATCCTTCGCCGATCAGCCAGCTGTCGATCGCCCGCAGGATCGCCCAGGTCGCTTCGGGCAGTGGCTTGATCCGTTCGGCGAGAAAGGACCAGGTGAGCGCGGCCATGGCGTCGCCATCCTCCATGCGCTGCAACTGGGCGAGCAGGTCGAGAAAGCCGTCGTCCCGTTCCGCCGCCAGATCGCACAGGCCATCAGCCAGCTTGTCAGCGTCGCCACCATGCAGCGCCAGCCAGCCAGCCGGCAGCAGCGACACGCCCAGCAGCCGGGTCGGGGCATCCAGTTCGAAGCGGGTTGCGCCCTGCGTGGGGCCGATCAGGCCGACCGCGGGGGGCCGCTGCACCGATCCATCCTGGAAATGATAGCGCCCATCGCCCCGCAGCATCAGCCGCAACTGCGCGACATCGGCGCGGGTGACGTCGGCATAATGGTCGGCCGCCACGGAAAATATGTAAAGCGAGCCGAAATAGGGCCGGACCTTTTCCGGCGGGGTAAAATAGCGCAAGCGGACCGGGCCCTGTTCGGCATCCACCGAATAGGACAATGGCCCGCGATTATCCGGTACCACCCCCCGCGCCGCACTCAGCGGCAAATCCCAATGTTGCGGCCCCATAGTTTCACCCCAATGGCGGCATTATGAGCGCGGCCAACGACCGTGCAAGAGCCATGACGTCACCATGACGATTTTTCGCCACAGCGTTGCAACAAAAAAATGACCCGGCAGCTTTCACTGCCGGGTCAGGAAAAGGTCTCATCAGCCAAAATGGCCTAGAGCCTTCGGGTCGCAAGACGGCTTTAAGCCCGAATCGGTGGAAGATTATTGGACAGATCGGACATCTGACGACCGAAAAGGATCGCATTCATGACGTTTTCTGTCATGAAATGACGCAAGGGAATATGTTGTTGCAATAACGCAACACAACTCGACCTGCGCAGGCACCGCTGGCATAGCGCGGCCATGTCCTATCGCCTGATCCGTCCGCTCTTCTTCGCGCTCGATGCCGAGCGCGCCCATAATCTGTCGATCGCGCTGCTGCGGATGATGCCGACCCCGGCCCCGCTGAAGGCCGACCCGATGCTGGCGCAGACGGTAGCGGGCATCGCCTTTCCCAATCCGGTGGGTCTGGCGGCAGGCTATGACAAGGATGGCCGGGTCGCGCACAAGATGCATGGGCTGGGCTTCGGCTTTTCCGAGCTGGGCACGCTGACGCCGCTGGCGCAGCCGGGCAATCCCCAGCCGCGCCTGTTCCGCCTGGTCGAGGACAGGGCCGTCATCAATCGCTTCGGCTTCAACAATGGTGGCCAGGGCGCCGCCGCCGACCGCATCGCCCGCTATCGCCGGCCGGTGGGGGAGGGTCCGGTGATCGGCATCAATATCGGCGCGAACAAGGAAGCGACGGCGGCCGGGCGCGCCAATGCCGACTATGCCACCGGCGTTACCTGCATGGCGCCGCTGGCCGATTATCTGACGGTCAATGTCTCGTCACCCAACACGCCGGGGCTGCGGGCGCTGCAGGGCCGGGCGGCGCTGGACGACCTGCTGGGCGCAGTGATGGCGGCACGGCCCGAAGGCGGCCCGCCGATCTTCCTGAAGGTGGCGCCGGACCTGGAGCCGGCCGATATCGAGGATATTGCCGCCGCCTGCATCGACCACCGGATCGACGCGCTGATCGTGTCCAACACCACCATCACCCGCCCAGCGCTGCAATCGCCCCATGCAGGCGAGACCGGCGGCCTGTCGGGCGCGCCGCTGACCGACCTGTCGCTGGGCAAGCTGCGCGACTTCCGCCGGCTGCTGGGCGACCGGCTGCCGCTGATCGGCGTCGGCGGCATCGCCAATGCGGAGCAGGCCTATGCCCGCATCCGCGCCGGCGCATCGCTGGTGCAGGTCTATAGCGCGCTGGTCTATGAAGGCCCCTTTCTCGCCAGGCGGATCAATGATGGCCTGAAGGCCCTGATGGCGCGCGATGGCGTGCGGCATATCGGCGACGTGGTGGGGATCGACGCCTGATCCGTCCTTCCCGGACATGATCGAAACAAGACGGGTTGCGAAACGAAATGCGAGCTTTAGGGTGCCGGCCATGACCTCCCGCCTGACCGGCCTGCTGGCCCCCTTCGCCCTGATTGCCCCCCTTGCCCTGGCGCCCGCGACCGTACTGGCGCGCGAGCCGGTGGCGTTGAATGCCACCGTGTCCGCCGCCGATCCGCGCGCGGCGGCGGCGGGGCAGGAAATATTGCGCAAGGGCGGCAGCGCCACCGATGCGGCGATCGCGATGATGCTGGCGCTGAATGTGGTCGAGCCGCATAATAGCGGCATCGGTGGCGGCGGCTTCCTGATGCATCATGACGGCGCGAGCGGCGTGCTGGAATCGATCGACGGGCGCGAGACCGCGCCGGCCGCCGCTCGGCCCGATCGCTTCATGGGCGCCGACGGCAAGCCCCTGCCCTTCGTCCAGGCCTGGCCAGGCGGCTATTCGGTCGGCGTGCCGGGCAATCTGCGCATGGCGTGGGAAGCCCACAAGAAATGGGGCAAACTGCCCTGGGCCGACCTGTTCCAGCCCGCGATCCGGCTGGCCGACGACGGCTTCCAGCTGGGCGAGCGCACCGCCACGGCGCTGAAGGCGCTGCAGAATATCTGGGCCGATTTTCCCGAAATCCGCAGCTATTACTGGATCGACGGGCAGTTGCCGGCGGTCGGCACGACGCTGAAGAACCCGCCGCTCGCCGCCCTGTTCAAGCGGATCGCGGCGGAAGGGCCGGACGCCTTCTATCTGGGCGAGAATGCGCAGGCGATCGCCAAGGCCGTCACCACTGCGCCGCGGAACCCGGTGCCGATGACGACGGAGGATCTGGCCAATTACCAGGTCAAGGACCGCAAGCCGGTGTGCGGCCATTATCGCGCCTATACGGTGTGCGGCATGGGCCCGGCTTCGGCCGGCGGCATCACCGTGCTGCAGGTGCTGGGCATGGTCGAGCGCTTCCCGCTGGCGCAGTGGGGCAAGGATGATCCGCGCTCCTGGCACGTCATCGGCGAAGCGATGCAGCTGGCCTATGCCGATCGCGACACCTGGCTGGGCGATCCCGAATTCGTGAACGTGCCGATCGCCGGGCTGATCGATCCCGCTTATTTGAAGCAGCGGTCGGGCGAGATCCGGCTGAACAAGGCGCTCACTGCCTATAAGCCCGGCCTGCCCGCCGGGGCGCAGCCGCGCACCAGCGCCCTGCCCCAGCCGGAAAGCGGCACCAGCCATTTCGTCGCGGTGGACCGCAATGGCGACATCGCCGCCTGGACTTCGACGATCGAGAGCTTCTTCGGCAGCCAGCTGGTTGCCAATGGCGTGGTGCTGAACAATGAGCTGACCGATTTCAGCTTCACGCCCGAGAAGAATGGCGCGCCGGTCGCCAACCGGGTGGAACCGGGCAAGCGGCCGCTATCGTCCATGTCGCCGACGATCGTCTATGACGCCAAGGGCATGCCGATCTTCACCGTTGGCGCGGCCGGCGGCAAGACCATCATCATGCAGGTCGCCAAGGCGCTGATCGCCCATTTCGACTGGGGCCTGTCGGCGCAGGATTCGATCGCGCTGGGGCTGGAATTCTTCAATGGCGACGGGCTTGTGCTGGAACAGGGCACGTCGCTGGAGGCAATGAAGGGACCGCTGGAGAAACTGGGCCACCGCGTCACCATCTCGCGCCTGGGCCTCAAGGCCAATGCCGCCGAGCGCACCGCCGACGGCCACTGGATCGGCGCCGCCGACCCGCGCAGCCCCGGCGTGTCGCTGCAGGAATAAGGCAGGCGATCATGGCGAGCGCAGCGTCGCGCTCGCCTGTCGCGCGTCAGGCGCCCTTCTTGAGGTCGAGCCCGGCGACGTTGAATTCGAACGGAAAGCGCTGATCCTTGGGGCCGACCGCTAGGTCAACCTTCAGGCTCTTCGCCTTGGCGATCGCCTCATAGGCATTTTGCGAGGGCATGATCTCGATCCCGTCCTTCGCTTCGGTCATGCGGCCCTTCCAGCGATGGGCCTTGCCGTCATCGGTGGTGGCATCGACCGCGCAATCGGACAGGTCGCACTGGAAGGGCGCGCCGACCAGCTTCACCGTCACCGTCTTTTCGCCATTGGACATGGGCTGGACCATCAGCACCGAGAAGGTGTCGGCAGCGGTCATGGTCTGCACGCTGTTGGCGCTGCCGATATAGGCGACCTTCTGGCCGGCGCCGGCGGTTTCATATTTCCAGACCTGACCGATCTGGTCGCGCTGGGTCGGTTCCTTCTTGTCCCCGCCCGAACAGGCGGCCAGCAGGCCGAGCATGGCGAGGGGCATGATATGGCGCATTGTCGCATTCTCCTTGTCAGGCAAGAACGCGGGGATGCGCGGGAGTTTCCGTCAGGCGTAGCGGGCAGCGGTCTCGCGGATCAGGGCGATCATGTTGGGAATGCCCTGGGTGCGGTTGGAGCTGAGCTGGTTTTTGAGGTCGAAGGGCGCCAGCGCGCCCTCGATATCGGTCGCGCCGATCTCTGCCGGGGCGCGGTCCTGCACGGTCAGCAGCACCAGCGCGATGATCCCCTTGGTGATGGCGGCATTGCTGTCAGCAAGGAAATGGAGCCGGCCATCATCCAGCACCGTGGGATAGACCCAGACCGCCGCCGAACAGCCCCGCACCAGCGTCATATCGGTCTTGAGCGCGTCGGGCATATCCTCCAGCCCCCGGCCGAGATCGATCAACAGGCGATAGCGATCATCGGCGTCGAGAAATTCATATTCTTCCTGGAGGTCGGCCAGAACGGGCATCGGGGCGGGCTGATCGGTCATGCCGCCCATATAGGGGGAAAAGCGGTGCGGGAAAGCCGCTTTTCCCCGCCGGCGGATCAGAGATCGACGCCGGCGGCGATGGCTTCGAGCTTGCGGATGCGTTCCTTGAGGTCGGCCACCTCGATCCGGGCGGCGGCCGAGGGCGGCGCGGCTTCCTCGCTGCGGCGGCTCAGTTCCGCGCGCTTGAGGTCGAGCCAGCCGTTCCAGCCGCGCAGCGACGCGAAGGCGACGATGGTGAGGCCGGCGAGGCCGGCGGTGGCCATGGTGAGGTAGAAGAGGGGATCCTGCATGATGTCCTCCCTGTGTCCTTTGCCGCGATCAGTCGCGGTCCTTGAGCTTCTCGAATTCGCGCTCCAGCGCGGTCGAACTGTCGGTGGCGAGCCGTTCCAGCACGGCGACCCGGTCCTTGAGTGCCTTCACTTCGGCGCGGAGGCGTTCGGCCTCCGGATCGGGACCGCGCTGGATGAACTCCTCACCCTTATGGCGGCGGACGACGCCATATTTGGCGCGGACGACGCTGGCGACGGCGGTAATCCCGACGATGGCGACGACCATTTGAAACGGATCCATATTTGTCCTCCCTTGGGCGTGCGGGGCGATCAGTTCGCCGGGCCGCGCAGCCGCTCGATTTCGCGATTGAGCTGATGACTTTCATCGGTGACGATCCGCTCGACCACGGCGAGCCGGTCCTTCATCGAGCCGATTTCGGCGCGCAGCTGGGCATTTTCCTGACTGATCAGCTTGATGCGCTCGACCAGTTCTTCGTTCTTCTGCGGATAGACCGCCTTGCCCCAGCTATTTTCCAGCGGGTAGCCGTGCCGGATGCGAAGCCAGGTGGTAAAAACCCAACCCGCGACACCCAGCGATCCGACGATGACCGCAGCAGGCGCAAGAACTTCAACTGGAACCATGATCTTTACTCCCCTTGCCTGGTCAGCGTCAGCGCAGCGCGTCGATGTCGCGCGCGGTCCGGGCGGCGGGATCGGTGGCGATCCGTTCGAGGACTGCGATGCGTTCTTCGAGGCGGCTGATGCGGCCAGTCAGCTTTTCGTTTTCACTTGAAAGAAGGTCGATTTTTCGACCGGCGTCGGGATCTGTTCGATGAACGGTGCCCGTCCATTCATTTTCAACCGGATAACCATGGCGGGCACGGACCCAGGTGGTGAACATCCAGCCCAGCGCCGACATGGCGATGATGGCCAGAACGAAGGTCGGTCCTGCGAAATTCATGGCCTTAACTCCCCGTTATTACTGCCCTGTCCTGGCTATGCTTCAGCGCAGGCTGTCGATCTCGTCGGCGAGGCGCGTGTTGCGGCTGGTATAATAGACCTCGATGTCGGCGAGGCGGCGGTCGATGTCGCGGAACTTGGAGCGGACGTCGCGGGTGGAGCGCGCCGGATTGGTGCGCACGCCCTGCCAGAATTTCTCGTCGTCCCGATCCGAATAAAGGCCCTGGGGCTTGGCATCGGCGAAATAGGCGGCGGCGAAATAGGCGATCAGCGTCCAGGGGAAGGCGCCCATGAGGGTCACCAGCACCGCGCCGACCCGGACCCAGACCACGTCGATCCCGGTATAGTCGGCGATGCCGGAGCACACGCCCATCCACTTGCCATTCTGCTTGTCGAGATAGAATTTGGTGCGGCGGGCGCTCATGTCAGTTCCTCCGGTCGAAGTCGTAATTATCGTCCTGTGCCGGACGTTGCGGGCGGAAGTCGGGATTGTCGGCTGCGACGATCCGTTCGACCGTCTGCAGCCTGTCTTCGAGACGGCGGGCGAGCAGATGGAGTTCATCCAGCAGCCGCTCATCCTCGTCGGTGATCTTGGGCGCCTGCTTCCACTTGGTGACATAGTGGAAGATCAGCCAGGGCATGCCGATGAACAGCATGCCGCAGACCATGATAGGCAAGAAGACGTCTTCCATGGAATCAGGCTCCCTTGTTCATCGAGGCCTTGAGCGCGGCGAGATCGGCATCGACCTTGTCGGCCGACTTCAGCTCCGCGATTTCCTCTTCCAGCGTCTTGGGCTGCGCGCCCAGACCCATGGCATCGGCGCGGCCTTCGGCCATATCGACGCGGCGTTCGAGCATGTCGAAGCGGGCAAAGGCTTCGTTGACCTTCTCGCCGGCATAGGCTTCACGCACCCGCAGGCGGTTCTGCGCGCTTTCCATGCGGCTGACCAGGCTGTTCTGGCGGGCACGCGCCTCGCGCAGCTTGCCCTGCAGCTTGGCGATATCCTCTTCCGACGCCTTCAGCGCCTCGTCCAGCACCTCGATCTCGTGGGAGAGATGCTCGGCCATGTCGGCGGCCTTCTGGCGTTCGACCAGGGCAGCCTTGGCGAGATCCTCGCGGTCCTTGCTGAGGGCGAGCTGGGCCTTTTCGGTCCAGCCATCCTGCAGCGCCTGCAGCTTGCCGATGTGGCGACGCATTTCCTTCTGGTCGGCGATCGTGCGGGCGGCGGACGCGCGCACCTCGACCAGCGTCTCCTCCATTTCGAGGATGATCATGCGGATCATCTTCGCCGGGTCTTCGGCCTTGTCGAGCAAGTCGGTGACATTGGCGGCGATGATGTCTCGGGTGCGGGAGAAAATACCCATTTTAACGGTGCTCCTGGTCTTCTCTTCAAGGGGGCCGGGGCGGACGAGAGGGGGCATTTCCGCCCCGGCCTGGGTCGTACGGCCTTACGCCAGATAGCGCAGGGTCGCGGGGGTATCCTGGGTCGCGAGGACCGGGGCTTCGCTGGCGCGGGCCGGGCCGACCGCCGAAAGGATCATGGTCGATCCGAACAGGACGGCGGCAATGGCGACCGACATCAGCTGACCGATTTCGCGAACGCTGTTGCTGTTCTTTTCCATCTTCAACACTCCTTGAACCTGGCCTTCTAAAGGTGCCGCCTGTCTGTGCAGCGGCTTCGTTCCCAACATTGCAGAGGCCGTGCCAATTTTCGAAAAGCGCAGAAAACAGCCATTTTTTGATGATTTAGCACGGCTGCGCAAAGATTTCGCTTGCTGATAGTTGGGAAATTTCCCCATATTTTGGCGCATGGAGAAAAATACCCAGTTTGTCGGCCAGTCGCTGGCCTTTCTCGACGCCGTCGAACTGGCCGGGCGGGCCGCCGAACTCAATCGCCCTGTGCTGGTGATCGGCGAACGCGGCACCGGCAAGGAGCTGATCGCCGAGCGCCTGCATCATCTGTCGCCGCGCTGGGGCGAGCCGCTGATCGTGATGAACTGTGCCGCCCTGCCCGAGACGCTGATCGAGGCGGAGCTGTTCGGCCATGAACAGGGCGCCTTCACCGGCGCGACCAAGGCACGGCCGGGCCGGTTCGAGGAAGCCGATGGCGGCACCTTGTTCCTGGACGAGCTGGGCACATTGTCGATGGCGGCGCAGGAGCGGCTGCTGCGGGTGATCGAATATGGCGAAGTGACGCGGATCGGATCGTCGCGGCCGGTGATGGTCGATGTCCGCATCGTCGCGGCGACCAACGAGGATCTGCCCGCCGCCGCCGATGCCGGGCGCTTCCGCCCCGATCTGCTGGATCGGCTGAGCTTCGAGGTCATCACCCTGCCACCGCTGCGCGCGCGCGAAGGCGACATAACGGTATTAGCCGACCATTTCGGCCGGCGCATGGCGGCGGAACTGAACTGGCCGCAATGGCCGGGTTTCTCCGCCGCCTGCGCGGCCGAACTGGAAGGCCATGGCTGGCCGGGCAATGTGCGCGAACTGCGCAATGTGGTGGAACGGGCAGTCTATCGCTGGCCCGAGCCGGGGCGGCCGATCTCGTCCATTGTGTTCGACCCCTTCGCCTCGCCCTGGAAGCCGCGCCCGCTGATGCCGGGGCCTGCGGCAGTTTCACCGGAAAGCGCGACGCCGGGACCGGTGACCGCATCGGTGATGAACGGGCATGGCGATGTCACCGATCTCAAATCGGCAGTCGACGCGCATGAGGCGGCGATCGTGCGGGCGGCGCTGGAGCGGTTCCGCTATAATCAGCGGGCGACCGCCAAGGGGCTGGGCCTGACCTATGACCAGTTGCGCCACTGCATGAAGAAACATGGGCTGAGCGCGGGATAGGGCGGCACGAGGCCGCCCCACCTGAATGTTTTAACGGGTCGGGACGGGTTCCGGGCCCGAATAGTCATAGAAGCCCCTGCCGGTCTTGCGGCCATACCAGCCGGCCTCGACATATTTGACCAGCAGCGGCGCCGGGCGATATTTGGGATCGCCGGTGGTGGTGAGGAAGACGTTGAGGATTTCGAGCGCGGTGTCGAGGCCGACGAAGTCGAGCAGGGTCAGCGGCCCCATCGGATGGTTGAGGCCGAGCTTGCAGCCCTGATCGATGTCGGTGACGCTGCCGACCCCCTCACCCAGCACGAACACCGCCTCGTTCAGCATCGGCAGCAGGATGCGGTTCACCACGAAGCCCGGTGCGTCGAAGGCGTGGACCGTGGTCTTGCCGATCTTCGCGGCGAAACCCTCGACCGCGGCCACCGTCTCGGGCGAGGTGGCGAGGCCGCGAATGACCTCGACCAGCACCATCACCGGCACCGGATTGAAGAAATGGACGCCAACGAAGCGGCTGGCATCGGGCGCGGCCTGGGCGAGGCGGGTGATCGGGATGGACGAGGTGTTGGTGGCGAGGATGGCGCCGGGCGCCAGGATCTGGCCGACATTGGTGAAGATGGTGCGCTTGACCTCTTCGCGCTCGGTCGCGGCCTCGATCACCAGCTGGGCGCCGGCGAGCGGCGCGATCTCGCCGACCGGGGTGATGCGGGCAAGGGCGGCATCGGCATCGGCCTGGCTGATCTTTTCCTTCTCGACCGCGCGGGCCAGCAGCTTGGCGATACCGGCCTTGCCCTTTTCGGCGCGGGGCAGGTCGATGTCGGACAGGATCACGTCATAGCCGGCCTGGGCGGCGACCTGGGCAATGCCCGCCCCCATCTGGCCGGCGCCGATCACGCCCACGGTCTTTATGTCGGTCATGTCCCATTCTCCTCACCAAATGTTCGTTCCAGTCACCCCTACCGACAAGTAAGGCCGCGCGCCAAGCCCCTTCGCGGGCGGCGAACGGGCCATCGCGACGGATGGATGGTTCGCCCGCGCGATTTTCCGCCTTTGCGCGAACCGCACGCCATGCTTAATAGCCGCCCATGCCCCTTGCCGATCCCCTGCCAGCGCCCGCATCCGGACGGTTCATCGCCGCCGTGCATCATTTCCCGCTGCGCATCTATTTCGAGGATACGGACCTGTCGGGGCTGGTCTATCACGCCAATTATCTGCGCTATATGGAGCGCGCCCGGTCCGACATGCTGCGCATCGCCGGCATCGACCAGCGCGCCAATCATGAAGGCGGCGAAGGCGTCTATGCCGTCACCGACCTGAAACTCGCCTATCGCCGCCCCGCCCGGCTGGACGATGACCTGATGGTCGTCAGCCAGGTGATGGAGGTGCGGGCCGCCAGCTGCGTCATTCAGCAAAGAGTCATGCGCGGCGAGGACATATTGACCGACGGCGTCATCACCGTCGCCTATCTGACACCCCAGGGACGACCGCAGCGCCAGCCGCGCCCCTGGATCGAGATTTTCAGCCGTTTGATGCGAGGGGAAGACATCCACCCATGAACCTGTCCATGCCTGACGTCGGCACCGCCATGGGCGCCGCAGCCGACGCCGCCACCATTTCGCCGCTCGCCCTGTTCCTGCAGGCCGACATCGTCGTGAAGGGGGTGATGCTGGGCCTGTTGCTGGCCAGCATCTGGACCTGGGCGATCATCATCGGCTTCAGCTTCACCCTGCGCAAGGCGAGCAAGCAGAGCCGCGCGTTCGAGGCGGATTTCTGGAAGGCGGACGATATCGACCGTTTCTATGAAGCCCGCGGCAAGGCCGAATTCCCGGCCGCCAAGGTGATGGCCGCCGGCGTCACCGAATGGCGCCGCTCCACCGCGCAGAAGGTGATCGACCGCGACGGCACGCGCGACCGGCTGGCGACCAGCATGTCGAGCACGATCGCGGCCGAGGTCGACCGCCTGTCGGATCGGCTGAACATCCTGGCGACGGTCGGTTCGGTTGCGCCGTTCGTCGGCCTGTTCGGCACCGTCTGGGGCATCATGCGCGCCTTCACCTCGATCGCCGCGGCGCAGAACAGCTCGCTCGCCGTCGTGGCGCCGGGCATTGCCGAAGCGCTGTTCGCGACCGCGATCGGCCTGTTCGCCGCCATCCCGGCGGTGATCGCCTACAACCGGTTCAGCCATGGCATCAACCGGATGGAATCGCGCCTCAACCGCTTTGCCGACGGCTTCTACGCCACGTTGAGCCGTGAATTGGAGGCCCAGCGCTAATGGCGATGTCCGGTCCTCCGTCCGGTCGGCGCGGGCGCAATCGCGCGCCGATGGCGGATATCAACGTGACGCCGCTGGTCGACGTCATGCTGGTGCTGCTGATCATCTTCATGGTGACCGCGCCGCTGCTGGTGACCGGCGTGCCGGTCAACCTGCCCGAGACGCGCGCCAAGGGGCTGGACCAAGATGCCAAGCCGACGGTGGTGTCGATCGACCGCGACGGCGCCATCTATGTCGATGAGGATGTGGTCAGCGATGCCGACCTGCCCGACCGGCTGGCCGAGATCGTGTCGGCCAATGCCGGCAAGCCCGACGCGCCGCAAATCTTCCTGCGGGCGGACACGGCGCTGGATTATGGCCGGGTGATGCGGGTGATGGGCGAGCTCAACCGGGCCGGCCTCAACAAGGTGGCGCTGGTCAGCACCGGCGGGCAGGACGGCGCCGACGATGTCAGCGCAGGTTCAGAATAGGGGCCATAGGTCAAACCGATGGAACGCGCGGAAAAAATCGGCCTTGGCGTTGCGACGGCAGGACATGTCCTGCTGTTCGGCCTGCTGTCGGCCGGGTTCCTGGCAACGCCCAATCCGCTGAAGCTGAACAGCCCGCCGATGGATGTCAGCCTGGTGGACGAAGTGGCGCTGCAATCGACCGCGCCGCGCATTTCGACCGAGCCGCCACCACCCAGCGTCGCGCCTGAGAAGGGCCCGACCGAGGACGCTGCGCCCGCCGCCCAGCCCGAGCCGGCGCCCGTGCCCGAACCGACCCCGGCACCGCCCAAACCAAAGCCGGTCCCGCCCAAGGAAGTCGCGAAGCTCGCGCCGCCCAAGCCGAAGCCAACGCCGCCGAAGAAGGAAACGCCCAAGGCGGCGCCCAAGCCCAAGCCGGCACCCGAAAAGCCGGCGGAAAAGCCCAGGGCGAAGCCGGCGCCGGAGAAGCCCAAGGCGGCGGCCGCGCCGGCAAAGGCCAGCGCCAAGCCGGCGCCCAAAGCCGCAAAGCCGGCGGCGGTATCAGGATCAGGAAAGACCGCGGCCAAGCCCAAGGGATCGCTGCTGGGCAATGATTTCCTCAAAGGGATCGACACCAGCGCCGACGCGCCGCGCAAACCGGCCGCCGCACCGCAGGCTGCCGCCATGGGGCCACAGCAGAAGGCGGCACTGGACGCCGAGATCCGCCGACAGTTGAAGCCCAACTGGCGCCCGCCGTCAGGTGCGGATGCCGACCAGCTGGTGACCCTGCTGGAAGTGCGGCTGGACAAGAATGGCGCGGTGATCGGTACCCCCGAAGTGATCGACCAGCTGGGCGTCACCGCCAGCAACCGGCCCCAGGCCAAGCTGCATGCGGAGCGCGCGATCCAGGCAGTGAAGCTCGCTTCGCCCTTCCGCAATTTGCCGCCCGAATATTATGAACAATGGAAATGGCTGCGGCCACTCCGCTTTGACGCGAGGCTGACCCGATGACGACGACCCTGCTCCGCCGCCTGGCCGCGGCGACCGCCGCCCTGCTCGCCTTCACCGCCATGCCCGCGCTGGCGCAGCTGTCGGTCGACGTGACCGGCGATATCGACAGCAATTTGAAGATCGCGGTGCCCGCGCTGCCGGCGCAGCAGGATGTGGCGACCCCGGCCGGCACCGCCAATGAACTGGGCCGCAAGATCGCCGAGGTGATCGCCACCGACCTCAAAGGATCGGGCCTGTTCGATCCGTCCGGCCCGGCCGGCATGCCCGCGCTCGCCTTCCCGGAAGTGACCAATCCGGTCTATGACAAATGGGGTGCCTATCAGGCGCTGGTGCAGGGCTTTGTCCGCACCACCGGCGGCGAGGCCGACATTACCGTGGGCTGCTATCTCTACGACGTGGCGCTGAAGCAGGAATTGACGCGCCAGGGCTATGTCGTCGCCCCGCGCGACTGGCGCCGCGCCGCGCATAAATGCGCCGACGCCATCTATGCCCGCCTGTCGGGCGAGAGCCCCTTCTTCGACAGCCGCATCGCCTATATCGCCGAAAGCGGGCCGAAGGATAACCGCGTCAAGCGCCTCGCCATCATGGATTCCGATGGTGCCAACCACCGCTTCATCACCAATGGCCAATCGATCGCCCTGACCCCGCGCTTCTCGCCCGATTACAAGTCGATCGTCTATGTGAGCTATCTGGGCAGCCGGGTGCGCATCTATGTCTATGACATCGGCACCGGGCAGCAGCGGCTGGTGACCGAAAGCAACAACACGACCTTCGCGCCGCGCTGGTCGCCCGATGGCCGCAACATCCTGTTTTCGATGGCGGTGTCGGGCAATACCGACATCTATCGCGTCTCCGCCCAGGGCGGCGCGCCGGTGCGCCTGACCAATTCGCCGGGCATCGATGTCGGCGGTTCCTATTCGCCGGACGGTCGCCAGATCGTGTTCGAAAGCGACCGGTCGGGCGGACAGCAAATCTATGTGATGAATGCCGACGGGTCGAACCAGCGCCGCATCAGCCATGGCGGCGGCCGCTATGCGACGCCCGAATGGAGCCCGCGCGGCGACCTGATCGCCTTCACCAAGCTGTCCGGCGATTTCAAGATCGCGGTGATGACGCCGAGCGGCGACAATGAGCGCATCCTGACCAATGGCTGGCAGGACGAACAGCCGACCTGGTCGCCCAATGGCCGCGTGCTGCAATTTTTCCGCACCACGCCGGGCCGCCAGGGCAGCAGCCAGGTGTGGCAGGTCGACCTGACCGGCGTGAACGAACGGCGCATCCCGACGCCGCTCAGCGGCTCCGACCCGGCCTGGGGTCCGTTGCTGCCATAAGTTTTCCACAGCTTTTCGACGCGATAGGGAACCCTATCGTCTTGACAGCGTAACGATTTTTACCAACCATGCTGTTGCCCGTCCGGGTGGCAGAATGGCGATATCCTTAGGAGACCCCGATGAAGATCACCCGGCCCCTGCTCATGGCAACCGCCGTCCTGGCCCTCGCCGCCTGCTCGAAGAAGCCGCCGGCCGAACTGCCGCCGGCACCGGGTGGCAGCGACACGACCCAGACGGGTGGCACCACCGGCCAGACCGGCCCGGTCAAGGGCAGCCAGGAAGATTTCGTCGCGTCGGTGTCGTCCGACCGCATCTTCTTTGGCCTCGACCAATATGATGTCGATGCCGAGGATCAGGCGACGCTGCAGAGCCAGGCTGCCTGGCTGCAGCAGAACCCCAATGTCCGCATCACCATCGAAGGCCATGCCGACGAACGCGGCACCCGCGATTACAATATCGCGCTGGGCGACCGTCGCGCCAATGCGGCCAAAAATTATCTCGCATCGCTGGGCATTTCGCCCAGCCGCATCAACACCGTGAGCTATGGCAAGGAACGGCCGGCGGCTCTGGGTTCGGACGAGGCAAGCTGGGCGCAGAACCGCCGTGCAGTGACCGTTACCGTCCAATATTGATCCCCGTCGGGTCGCGACTGACGGCTATGGGCCCGCCGATTTCGATCGGCGGGCCCTTATGTTTTTGGGCTGATCGCGATCTTCGCTCCGTCATTGCGAAATTCGTTTCCGATATGTGGGACGACCCTATATATGGGACGAAAACAGGAAGCGAAAAAACATATGCAAGATGGCGAAGAGAAGCAGGAACAGGGCGTTAAGGGCACGCAGACGCTGATGCGCGCGCTCGATATCATGGATGAGGTGATCGACGGGCCGATCCGCGCCGCCGATCTGGCCCGCAAGCTGGGCATGAGCAAGACCACGGCACACCGGCTGGTGCAGGCGCTCAAATCGCGCGACTATCTGGCGGTGACGCGCAACGGCTTCGCGCTCGGCCCCAAGCTGTTGCAGCTGGGCGTGCTGGCGACCGAGCAGATCGACTATGTCCGCGTCGCCCGCCCGTTCATGGAATTGCTGTCGGAAAAGACCGGCTTCTGCGTGTTCGTGGGCAAGCGCGAGGGCGACTGGTCGCGCCATCTGGATCGGGTGACCGGCAACCAGCGGCTGCGCGTCGCGACCGCGCCGGGCGATCGTCGTCCGGTCGCCGAAACGGGCCTGGGCAAGGCGCTGCTGCTGGACGAGGATGAGGCGACCTGGGAACGGCTCTATGTCGAGGCCAAGGGCGGCGAGGCCAGCCGGGCGCAGATCGACGCCTATATTGCCGAGATGCGCATCCACAAGGCGCGCGGCGAAGTGCTGCACGACAGCGAACTGGGCGATGGCGTGCGGTCGATCGCGGTGCCGGTGCGCGATGCCAAGGGGCAGATCTGCGTCGCCATCTCGATCGCGAGCGCGGCCCATTATCTGACCGACGATGTCCGCCCGGCCTTGGCCGAGCAGGTGATGAAGTCGGCCGAACAGATCAGCGCCGCGGTGGGCTTCAGCGGCCAGCGCTGAATTTCCTGATCTACCGGATAAGAAAATGGGCGCGGTTACCAATGGTAACCGCGCCCTTTGAGGTTGGGGAGGATTGGGAAATTACATCCGGTAGGTCACGCCGAAGGTGAAGGTGCGACCGATGCGGGTTTCGAACAGCGTGTCCTGACGCTGGCTGTCGATATAGAGGCGGTTCTGCTCATCGGTCAGGTTCTGCGCCTCGACGATGATCTTCAGGCGATCGGTGACATTATAGCTGGCCGACGCATCCATGTAGAAGGTCTTGGCATTGCCCTGCAGATCGCTGCCGGGCGAGGCCGGAATGCCGCGGATGAACTTGTCGCGGAAGTTGCCGGTGGTGCGGATCGAGAATTTGTCATCCTCATAATAGAGCGTGCCCGACGCGGTGTTGGGCGACAGGCCGACCAGGTCTGCCGTGGTCGTCACGGTCGGCACGCCGTTCACGCTGGCGAGGATATAGTCGATCTTCGACGTGACATGGGTGTAATTGGCCAGCACGCCGAAATTGCTGAAGAAGCCGTCGAGGAAGGTGAAGGGGATCTGGGCATTAAGCTCGATGCCCTTGAGCTTGCCGCCCGGCGTGTTGAACGGCTGCGACACGGTGAACAGCTCATCCGGCAAGGTGTTGCTGTTTTCTAGCAGGGCGTTGGGAAGGCCGAGCTGATTGAACGGAATCTGGCTGTTCACATTCTGGATGAAGCTCTTGATGTCCTTGTAGAAGAAGGCGGCCGAGAGCAGCGATCCGGGGCGGAAATACCATTCGACCGCGACGTCGAAGGTGTTGGCCCGGATCGGGTCGAGGAACGGGTTGTTGACATTGCCGACGCGGGTGACCGGATTGACGCCGCTGGTCGGGGTCAGCAGGCCGAGTTCCGGACGGGCCATGACCTTGGCACCAGAGAAGCGGACCAGGACATTCTCGACCGGTTCGACGACGATGTTCGCCGAGGGCAGCCAATCGTCATAGCTGTTGCTGGCGGCGGCGAACTGGCCGGTCAGACCCGTCGGCGAGCTGGCCTGAGCCACGGCGATGTAACCCGACGACAGCATGTCGGTCTTGACGTAGCGCACGCCGACGTCACCGCGAATGCCAAAGCCGATCGCATCGCTGAGGTCGAAATTGGCCATGAGATAGCTGCTCATGACCTCTTCGCGCACGCGGCTGCGGCCGCCGCCACATTCGACGCCGCAATAGCGGACATCGTCAAAGCCGAAGGTGTCGGCCCATTTCTCGGGATCGATCGCCGCCCAGCTGGACGGGGCGCCATGGCCCCACAGCTTGTCGACGCCGGTGATGTTGGTGGTGATATCGGCCAGCGTCGTGCCGGCCGGCAGCGCCCGCACCACGGTATCGGCATTATAGGGACGCAGGAAGGTCGAGAGGAAATTGCTGCGCCGATATTGCGCGCCGCCCTTGATCGAGAAGGCGTCGCTGACCGTCCATTTGAGGTTGATGTCGGCGGTCATGTTGTCGGTGGTATTCTTCGACGGCTTGCCCTGATAGCTGAAGCCGCCCAGCACGGTGCCGTCAGAACGGCCCGGCGCGTAGTTGAAGCTGGCCGGATCATTGACGTCGATGCCGAAGCCCAAGGTCGGCGTGGTGCCGCCCTTGCTATAGTCGATCGAGAAGCCGTCGGTGTCGATCGCATCCATGAAGGTCTGCAGACGCTTCTTGCCGTCCCAGATGGACCGGTTGAAGCCGACGATCCCGCTCAGTTCCAGACTGTCGTTGAGGCGACGACGGAAGTTGAGGTTGGCCTGCTTGAAGGTCGAAACGAAATGATCGACCAGCCCTTCGGAACGGACATCGACGCCGTCGAACACGCCCTGGACCAGCGAGCCATTCTCGTCGAACTCGATATCGCGCACGGACGTCATCGGCTGGCCGTTATTGGCGGCCGAGCGGGCGAAGGAGATGGCGGCGATATAATTGTCGCGCCGGGTCACCTCGAACCGCGAATAGAGCATGTCGAGCGAGATGTCGGTATCGTCGTCGGGGTTGAACTGCAGAGTCAGCGACCCGCCGATCCGTTCCTGATTCTGTTCCGAATTGAGGTAGCGCGGAATGCGCGGCAGGAAGGCGCCGCTGCCCGGCGTATTGGGCAGGTCGTCGCGACGCAGATCATAGATGGCTTGATAGGCGGCACTGGTGCTGGTGCGCGGATTGCCGGTCGAGCAATTGAGCGCATCGGCGCCCTTGGCGGCATTGTCGGCCGGGTTCTGCGGCGCGAAGCCGACCGGCGAGCAGAAACCGCCATTGGTATTGGCCGACAGGATGTCCACCGCCGAATAGCCGACTTCGCGGATGTGCCGCTTCTGATAGGCGACCGAGCCGAGGATGCCGAAGCCGCTGTCGCCGAACTTCTTCGACACCAGCAGCGAGGCACGCGGATCGACCTCCTTCGACAGTTCGTTATAGACGCCGCGCGCAGTCATCGAGAGGACGAAATCCTCTTTCTGCTCCATCGGCTTGGGCGCGCTCAGATCGACCGTCGCACCGAGCGAGCCTTCCTCGACATCGGCCGAGGGGGTCTTGCGCACCGACAGGGCCGAGAAGATTTCGGTCGGGAAGACGTTGAAGTCGAAGCTGCGACCATTGTTGCCGGCGCCGTAAATGTCCGACGAACCGGTCTGCGACGTGCCTTCCATGCCGTTGATGCGGGTGCGGGTGAAGGCCGGGCCAAGGCCGCGGACCGAGATGTTGCGGCCTTCGCCGCCGTCGCCGCGCTGAAGCGCGATGCCCGGCACGCGCTGCATCGATTCGGCGAGGTTGGAGTCGGGGAACTTGCCGATATCTTCGGCGACGATCGAGTCGATCGCGGCGGCTTCCTGCCGCTTCATGCTGAGCGCGCTGTTGAGCGACGCGCGGAAGCCAGTGACGACGATGTCGGCATTTTCCTGGTCAGGCTGTGCCTGCGGTGCCTGGTCCTGCGCCAGGGCCGGCGCGCCCGCCATCATGGCGACGGCCAGCGCGATCACCGACGAACGGCGCGCGGACGCAATACGGCTGTAATGCTCGATCATGACTTCCTCCCCAATGTGCCGGCCCTCGCCAGCATTCCCACTATGTGAAATTTCGTGTCACACTATATTATATTTCACGACATTTCCATAAAAATCATAATATGATCGCAAGTTCCACGATGTGGATCGCCATGGCGCTGATCGCATTGGATACGGGAAGGGATTGACCGGAATTTTTTCCCTATATATGGATCATGCTATCAATTTATGAGACCGATCCTATCGTGATCGCGACCGGATTCCTGCTTCCGCCTCTGCACGGGCGGTTTTCTTGGGGGAGCGCGTCTTGGCGCGCTCCCCTATTTGTCTCGCTCAGGATGTTTGCGTCATGCCGCTCAGCACCAGCCTTGCCCTAATCCTGATGGCAGGATCCTCCATCGCCGCGCCGCAGTCCTTCGACCTGTCGTCGGGCAGCGCCACACGGCAGACGCCCTATCAGGCTGGCGGCCATGGCATGGAGCCGGGCAGCACGGACGATGACTTCCTGTTTTCGGTGGCGGTGCCCGACGGCACCTATCGGGTGACGCTGACGCTGGGCGACCGCAAGGCAGCCGGCGAAACCACGGTGAAGGCCGAAGCGCGGCGGCTGATGCTGCGCAATGTCGCAACCAAGAAGGGGCAGTTGGTCGAACGGCAGTTCCTGGTCAATGTCCGCAGCCCTGCCCTGCCGCCGCCGCCCGCCAATGCGCCGGGCGGAACGGCGGTGCGGATCACTCCGGGCGATGCGCGCGAATATACGTGGGACGACCGGCTGACGCTGGAATTTCTGGGCAAGCCGCAGGTCGCTTCGGTGACGATCGAACCGGTGAGCGCGCCGACCCTTTTCCTCGCCGGCGATTCGACGGTTACCGATCAAGCAGCCGAACCCGCGGCAAGCTGGGGTCAGATGCTGCCGGCGATGCTGGACGGCACGGTTGCCGTGGCCAATCATGCGCGTTCAGGTGCGACGCTGAAATCCTTCCTCACCGACCTGCGCTTCGACAAGCTGCTGTCGGCAGTGAAGCCGGGCGACTGGCTGTTCATCCAGTTCGGCCATAATGACCAGAAGCAGGAATGGCCGCAGACCTATGCCGATGCGGCCACCACCTACCCTGCCTATCTGCGCGCCTATATCGCCGAGGCGCGGCGGCGCGGCGCCCATGCGGCACTGGTGACATCGCCCGAACGGCGCAATTTCGACGAGAGCGGTCACATCAAGGATACGCTGGGCAGCTATGCGGATGCGGTGCGCAAGCTGGCGGTGGAGGAGCGAGTGCCGCTGATCGACCTGAATGCCGACAGCCGGGCCATTTATGAAGCGCTGGGGCCGCAGGTTTCGCCGACCGCCTTCAATGATGGCGGCAAGGACAAGACCCATCATGATAATTATGGCGCCTGGCTGATGGCGAGCGCGGTGGCCGAGCGGATCAGGGCACAGATTCCCGAACTGGCGCCCCATATCGTCGCCGCACCCTTTGTGCCGGCCCAACCGCCGAGCGCGACGCAGGTGGCGATCGTGCCGAGCCGGGCGCATAGCGATGTGCGTCCGGCGGGTAACTGAGGCATGCAGAAGATGAGCCGGCGCGAGATGAGCCTGGGCCTGGCCGCCGGCGCGCTGCTGGCGCCCGGCACCGCCTTCCCCTTTGCCGGTCATGCGGCGCGGCGTTTCGACGTGCGCGATCATGGTGCGCGCGGCGACGGCATCGCGATCGACAGCGATGCGATCAATGCCGCGATCCTGGTCGCGTCGCAGGCGGGGGGCGGCACGGTGCTGCTGCCGCGGGGCCGCTACCTCTGCTTCTCGATCCGGCTGAAGAGCCATGTCACCCTGGTCATCGGCGAAGGCGCGGTGATCGAGGCGGCCGATCCGGCGCGCCATGGCGGCCGCTATGATTTGCCCGAGACGGGGATCGACCAGCTCTACCAGGATTTCGGTCATAGCCATTGGCACAACAGCCTGATCTGGGGCGAGGATCTGATCGAGGTTGCGATTCTTGGCCCCGGCATGATCCATGGCCTGGGCCTGACCCGCGATGGGCCGGGTGCGCGCTGGAAGAAACAGGCGGGCGAGCGGCCGCTGTCGATGCGCGGGATGAGCGACGCGCAGATTGCCGAGCTGGAGCCCGATGCCGCGAAGATGAATGGCCTTGGCAACAAGGCGATCGCGCTGAAGAACGGCCGCAGCATTCATTTGAGCGGCTTTTCGATCCTGAAGGGCGGGCATTTCGCGATCATCGCGACCGGCACGCAGCAATTGCGCATCGACAATCTGGCGATCGACACCGAACGCGACGGCATCGACCTGGACTGCGTGCGCGACGTGGTGGTGGAACGCTGCCGGGTCAATTCGCCCAACGACGACGGCATCGTCGTCAAGAGCAGCTATGCGCTGGGCCGGGCGATCGCGTCGGAAAATATCCTGATCCGCGACTGTGACGTGTCCGGCTATGACATGGGATCGATGCTGGACGGCACCAAGCGCACCACGCAGCAGATCGCGCCCGACCAGGACCGGGTCACCGGCCGGATCAAACTTGGCACCGAGAGCAACGGCGGATATCGCAATATCCGGATCGAGGATTGCCGCTTCACCCGCTGCCGCGGGCTGGCCCTGGAAACAGTCGATGGCGGGGTGATGGAGAATGTCGTCGCGCGGCGGCTGACCATGCGCGAGGTGACGACCGCGCCGATCTTCCTGCGCATTGGCGACCGGCGCCGCGGGCCGGATGGCACCGGCATCGGCGCGATCAACGGGGTCGAGATCAGCGAGGTCGATGCACGCGGGATCGATCACAGATTTGCCGCAAGCATTGCCGGCCTGCCGGGCCATCCGGTGCGCGACGTGACGCTGCGCGATGTGCATCTGGTCTATCAGGGTAGCGGCACCGCGCAGGACGCGGCGCGCAGGCCGGCCGAACTGGCCGATGCCTATCCCGAACCCAGCATGTTCGGCGTGCTGCCCAGCTGGGCGCTATGGGCGCGCCATGCCGAGCGGCTGACGATCGAGCGTTTTACGGCGGAGACGGCGACGCCTGACGCGCGGCCACCGGCGCTGTTCGGCGATGTCGCGGGGCTGACGATCCGCAACAGCCCGATCCTGGCGCGCTGAAACGGACATCGTCCCACCCATTCTTAGCATTTGACGAACATGTGGGACGATGTTACCCAAATATCGGTTTCGAGTTCCATAATATGGTTCACAGGGGAGAGCCGATGTCCGTCCACGCCTTCAAGATGCAGCTCAAGCCCGGCGTGGTCGCGGAATATCGCAAGCGCCATGACGAGATCTGGCCCGAATTGTCGGCGCTGCTGACCGAGTCGGGCATCCATGATTATTCGATCTTCCTGGACGAAGAGACGCTGAGCCTGTTCGCGGTGCTGAAGCTGCGCGAGGACAATAGCCGCGACAGCCTGCCCGACCATCCGATCATGAAGCGCTGGTGGGATTATATGGCGCCGCTGATGGAGGTGCAGCCGAGCAACCAGCCCAAGGAATGGCCGCTGTCGCTGCTGTTCCACATGGATTGAGTGCAGGGATAGGCTGACATCCATGCGTAGCTTCATCGCCGCCCTCGCCCTTGGCACCATGCTGGCCACGCCTGCGCTTGCGCAGCAGGCCAAGCCGACCGCCAATCTCTCCGCGCCGGTCAAGACGTTCGGCCGCGTCTCCTATGATGCGCGATCGCTGATGATCGACGGCAAGCGGATGGTGATCTGGTCGTCGGAATTCCATCATTTCCGCCTGCCCTCGCCCGATCTGTGGCGCGACATCCTCCAGAAGATGAAGGCGAGCGGCTTCAACAGCGTCGCCGTCTATTTCGACTGGGGTTTCCACAGCCCGAAAAAGGGCGTGTATGATTTCAGCGGTATCCGCGACATCGACCGGCTGCTGACGATGGCGGAGGAGGAAGGCCTCTACGTCATCACCCGCGCCGGCCCCTATGTGAATGCGGAACTGTCGCGCGGCGGCTTTCCCGGCTGGCTGGTCAACCAGCGCGCCCGCGCCCGCACCGATGACCCCGATTATATGGCGGCGGCCGACGAATGGCTGACCAAGGTCAACGCGATCATCGCCAAGCACCAGATCAACAATGATCCGAGCCGCAAATATGGCGTGATCCTGCACCAGATCGAGAATGAGCTGGCGATGACCACGCCGGCCCAGCGACGCTACATGGATCATCTCTATGCCAAGGCACGGGCCGACGGCATCACCGTGCCGCTGTTCCACAATGACCAGGGCCGCAACGGCTATTGGGCGCCGGAAAGCAGCAAGGTGGACAAGGTCGTTCACGGCCCCAACGACATGTATGCGTTCGACGGCTATCCCGGCGGCACCTGTACCGTGGACGGTAAGCCGACGCGCGGGTCGGCCGCGCCCGACTGGGGCTATTATGGTCCCGGCGGGGCCAAGGGCGGCGCATCCGCGTCCCCGGACACGCCCGGTTTTCTGGCCGAATTCGGTGGCGGCTGGTTCGACTATTGGGGATCGAACGGCGGCTATGAATGCAACGCGATCCAGCGCGGCAAGCGGTTCCAGCGCGTCTTCTATGGCACCAATCTCGCCAATGGCATCGGCATCCAGAGCTTCTACATGGGCTATGGCGGCACCAGCTGGGGCTGGCTGCCTGCACCGGTGGTGTTCAGCAGCTATGATTATGGCTCCGCCATTTCCGAGCCGCGCGAAATCCGCGAAAAGGCGCTGGAGATGAAGCAACTGGGCGGCCTGATCGCCTCCGTCCCCGACATGGCCGGGATGATCCCGGCCGGGACGCCGGAGATCAGCTCGCCCAATATCCAGGTCTATCACAACAAGAGCCCGGAGACGGACGCGCGCTTCCTGATGGTGACGCACAAGCCGTCCAACGGGCAGACGAGCGATGCTTTCAGCTTCACCGCCGACCTGCCCGATGGCCGCTACACCGTGCCGATGCAGCTCAATGGCTTTGACGCCAAATGGCTGGTCGCGGGCGTGACGCTGGGCGGGCAGCGGCTGGTCTATTCCAGTTCCGAACTTCAGTCGGCGCAACAGATCGACGGCAACGACCTGATCCTGCTCTATGGCCGCGCCGGCGAGCCGGGCGAGACCGTGCTGCGCTACGCTACCGCGCCCAAGGTTACGGTAGTTGAGGGGCAGGCGAACAGCGCGTTCGATGCCGCCAAGGGCGACCTGAAGCTGGATTACAGCCATCAGGGCCGCGCCGTGCTGCGGATCGAGGGTGGCGGGCGTCCGCCACTGACCCTGATCCTGGCCGATGAGGCCGAGGGCGCGCGCTACTGGCGCGAGAAGGACATGCTGGTGCGCGGGCCGGCGCTGGTGCGCAGCGCCGTTGCCAAGGGCGGTTCGTTGGTGCTGACCGGTGACACGGCTGCCGCCAGCCCGCTCGAAATCTGGGCACCAAAGGCGGTCCGCTCGGTCAGCTGGAACGGCGCGAAGGTGACAACGAAGGCGACAGCCATCGGCAGCATCGCAGCGGTCCAGCCGCTCGCCGGCCCGGCGGATGTCGCGCTGCCGGCGCTCAACGACTGGCGCATGGCGCAGGGTTCGCCCGAGGCGCAGCCCGGTTTCGACGACAGCGGCTGGCAGGCGATCGACAACCGATCCTATGCCAGCACCACCGCCAAGCCCGACGGCCAGCCCAATATGCTGATGGACGCCTATGGCTTCCATGATGGCGATGTCTGGTATCGCGGCCGCTTCACCGGGTCAGCCGATGCCAGGGCGCTGTCGCTTTATTATGGCGCGGGCGGTTCGGGACTGGTGCAGGCCTGGATCGACGGCAAGTTTTTGGGCGAAGGCGAAACGTCCGGCGGCCTGCCGCGGCCGATCACCACCGGCACCGCGCGCTTTGCCCTGCCGGTGGAGGCGCAGGCGGCGGGCGAGCATGTCATATCGGTCATGGTCCGCAACAATGGCCATAACTGGGATCTGGACAGCGACGATTTCCACAAGGAAGCGCGCGGCCTGGTCTCCGCATCGCTGGAGGGCGGCCCGAGCGGACGCAGCTTCGCGGTGCCGATCAACTGGAAGATCCAGGGCAAGCAGGGCGGCGAGGATCTGCCCGATGTCGTCCGTGGTCCGGCGAACAATGGCGGCCTCTATGGCGAGCGGATGGGCTGGCACCTGCCCGGCTTCAACGATGCTAGCTGGGCCAAGGTCAGCGTGCCCGCGACCCAGGCGGCGGCCGGAACGAGCTGGTATCGCACCAGCTTTGCCCTCAACGTGCCCAAGGGCCAGGACGCGACCATTGGCCTCAGCTTCGGCGACGCCAGCAAGCCGCGTTCGCCGGTCCGTTACCGTGTGCTGGTCTTCGTCAACGGCTGGAACATGGGGCAGTTCATCGCCCATGTCGGGCCGCAGCGGACCTTCCCCATTCCCGAAGGCATCCTGAACCACAGGGGCCAGAACCATGTCGCGCTGGCCGTCACGTCCGACGGTCAGCCGGGCGATGCGCTCGAAGCCGTGCGCCTCGTCACCCTACGCAATGTGAAAGGCGGTCTGCCGGTGCAGATGGTGACCGCGCCAAACGCACCTTCAGACCTCAAGGAGACCAAGTAAGTGGCCGCTCTCACCCATGATGTACCGCGCCAGCAGGTCGTCGAATCCATCGACCGGCTGATGGACAATCTCGTCAATATCAAGGACGAGACAGGCGAATTCCTGCTCCATCTGGAAGATGGCCGCATCATCGACACCAAGGGCTGGGCCGGATGGGAATGGACCCACGGCGTCGGCCTGTTCGGCATGTGGCGCTATTTCGAGCAGACCGGCGACCAGAAGGCGCTTGGCATCATCAAGCAGTGGTTCGAGGATCGCTTTGCCGAAGGCACGCCGACCAAGAATATCAACACGATGGCCCCGTTCATAACGCTGGCCTATCTGTATGAATATGAGCCCGACCCGCGCTACATCCCCTATCTGGACGTCTGGGCCGAATGGCTGATGGCGGCCGATGGCCTGCCCAAGACCGAAGAAGGCGGGTTCCAGCACATCGTCTATAATGACGTGAATCCCGGCGAGATGTGGGACGACACGCTGATGATGTCGGTGCTGCCGCTGGCCAAGATCGGCCTGCTGCTGGGTCGCCCGGCCTATGTCGAGGAAGCCAAGCGCCAGTTCCTGGTCCATATCAAATATCTCTATGACACGAAGACCGGCCTGTGGTTCCACGGCTGGGACTTCAACGGTCGCCACAATTTCGCCGAAGCGCTGTGGGCGCGCGGCAATTGCTGGGTGACGATCGCCATCCCCGAGATCATCGAGATTCTCGACCTGAAGGAAGGCGATTTCTTCCGCACCTTCCTGATCGACACGCTGGCCGCCCAGGTGAAGACGCTGGCCGAGACGCAGGACGCCGAAACCGGCCTGTGGCACACGCTGATCGTCGATCCGACCAGCTATCTGGAAGCATCGGCCACCGCCGGCTTTGCCTATGGCATCCTGAAGGCCGTGCGTAAGGGCTATCTGCCGCGCCATTATGAAGCGGTCGGCATCAAGGCGGTGCGCGGCGTGCTCGCCAATATCGACGAGACCGGCGAGCTGCAGCAGGTGAGCTTCGGCACGGCGATGGGTGACACGATGCAGTTCTACAAGGACATCGCGCTCACCTCCATGCCCTATGGCCAGAGCTTGGCCATGTGCGCACTCGGCGAGTTCCTGCGCACCTATATCTGAGTCACGGGAAACGGGGATCGAGGGGTAAATGGAAGGACCGTTCGATCGCCGTTTCCTGCTGAAAGGTGCCGCCGGCATATCCATGCTGGCGGCACTGCCCGCTTTCGGCCGCGCCCTGCCGCAAGGCATCGTCAATGTCCGCGATTTCGGCGCGAAGGGCGATGGTAGCCATATCGACAGCCCCGCGATCGACCGGGCAATCGCCTTTGCCGCGCAGCGCGGCGGCGGGACCGTCTATGTGCCCCCCGGCCGCTATGCCAGCTATACCATTCACCTGAAGAGCAACATCACCCTATGGCTGGACCGGGGCGCCACCCTGCTGGCCGCATCAGTGCCGCTGACGGGCCTCGCCAGCGGCGGCTATGACGCGGCCGAGCCGCAGGATCCGGCGATCGCCCCCTATCAGGATTATGGCCATAATCACTGGCGCAACAGCCTGATCCATGGCGAGGGGCTGCATGATATCGCGATCTGCGGCGACGGGCTGATCTGGGGCAAGGGGCTGAGCCGGGGCCATCCCGACACGGATCGGCCGGCTGCCGAACTGCCCGGCGTCGGCAACAAGGCGATCGCGCTCAAGAACTGTCGCAATGTTGCGCTGCGGGACTTTTCGATCCTGGAGGGCGGGCATTTCGCCCTGCTGGCCACCGGGGTCGACAATCTGCTGATCGACAACCTCACCGTCGACACCAACCGCGACGGCTTCGACATCGACTGCTGCCGCAATGTGCGGGTGAGCAACTGCACGCTTAACACCCCCTATGACGATGCGATCGTGCCCAAGTCCAGCTATGCGCTGGGCTATCCGCGCGCGACCGAGAATGTGACCATCACCAATTGCCATGTCAGCGGATCCTATGTCGTCGGCACGCTGCTGGACGGGACATTCCGGCCGCTGGCGCGCAATCGCGACACCTGGCTGCTGGGCCGTATCAAGTGCGGCACGGAGAGCAATGGCGGGTTCAAGAATATCACGATCAGCAATTGCGTGTTCGACCAATGCTGGGGGCTGGCGCTGGAAACGGTGGACGGCGCGGTGATGGAGGATGTGACGATCAGCAACATCGCCATGCGCGGCTGTCACAGCCCGGCCCTGTTCCTGCGGCTGGGCCGGCGGATGCGTGGGCCGGCCGGCGCGGCGGTGGGATCGATGCGGCGGGTGCTGATCGACAATATCACCTGCCAGAGCGGGTCGATGCTGCCGTCGATCATCGCGGGCGTGGCCGGACATCCGGTCGAGGACGTCCAGATCAGCAATATCTTCATCGACCAGCCGGGCGGCGGCGACGCGGCGATGGCGGCGATCGATCCTCCGGCGAAGGAAGAGGATTATCCCGATCCCGACCGGTTCGGGCCGTTGCCGGCAAGTGGCTTCTTCATCCGTCATGCCCGCAATCTGGACCTGAGCCATGTCGAGGTGCGGACGCGGGCGGCGGACGCGCGGCCGGCCTTCTGGCTGAAACATGTCGAGGGGTTTGACGGGTCCTATCTGAAGATGCCGGGCGGCGCGGGTGCCTTCCGGCTGGAGCATGTGACCGGCTTTCGCAGCAGCGCAATCCACGACCTGCCGGACCGGCGGATCGACACGGTCGGCATGGTGCGTTTCTGATGCGCTGGTGGCTCGCGCTGCTGCTGCTTGGCGCTACGCCGGCGCAGGCGGCGGACTGGGTGCGGTCGGCGGCGCAGCGGGGGGACTTCCCGCTGGTGGCGCAGGGGCAGGCGGCACGGATCGTCACCGATCCGGCCGACGACACCGTGGTGCGGATTGCCGCCGATGACCTGAAGCAGGATATTGGCCGGGTCACCGGCGCGGCCGAAGGCGGCGCGGCACAGGTCTGGATCGGCACGCTGGGGCATAATGCAGCGATCGACCGGCTGGTGGCAGGCAAGCGGATCGACGTCGCGAAGCTGAAGGGCGCGTGGGAGAGCTTCCTGATCCTACCGGTCGAGCGACCGGCGCCCGGCGTGGCGCGCGCGCTGCTGATCATCGGCAGCGACCGGCGCGGCACCGCCTATGGCGCCTATGAACTGTCGCGCGCGATCGGCGTGTCACCCTGGCACTGGTGGGCCGATGTGACGCCGCTGCATCGCGATGCGCTTTATGTCGCGAAGGATGCCCGGCGCTTCGGGCCGCCTTCGGTCAAATATCGCGGCATTTTCCTGAATGACGAGGATTGGGGGCTGGTGCCCTGGGCCGCGGGCCGTCATGCGCCCGGCGAAAAGCCGCTGGGGCCGAAGACTTATGCACAGGTTTTCGAGCTGCTGCTGCGGCTCAAGGCCAATCTGCTATGGCCGGCGATGCACAAGGTGACGACGCCCTTCAACGCCGACCCGGCCAATGCGGCGCTGGCCGATCGCTATGCCATCATCATGGGATCGAGCCATGCCGAGCCGATGCTGCGCAACAATGTCGGCGAATGGACCGCCCCGGCCGAGGATTTCGATTATCTCAAGAACCCCGACGGGGTGCGGCGCTATTGGGACGAGCGGGTACGCAGCAATGCCGGCTATGAGAGCATCTGGACGCTGGGGATGCGCGGCATCCATGACAGCGGCATGGTGGGGCCCAAGACGGTCGAGGAACGGCGCGCCACGCTGGAGCGCATCTTTGCCGACCAGCGGGCGATGCTGGCCAGGGCCGGTGCGGCCGACGCGCCGCAGGTCTTCACCCCCTACAAGGAAGTGCTGGACGTCTATCGCGCGGGCCTCAAGGTGCCGGACGATGTGACGCTGATGTGGCCGGACGATAATTTCGGCTATATCCGCCACTTCCCGGATGCCGCCGAGCGGGCGCGCAAGGGCGGATCGGGCGTCTATTATCACCTCTCCTATCTGGGTGCGCCGCTCTCCTACCTATGGTTATCCACAACCCCACCGATGCTGATCCGGGAGGAAATGGGGCGTGCCTGGGATGCCGGCGCGCGGCAGGTCTGGGTCGCCAATGTCGGCGATTTGAAGCCGGCGGAGCTGGCCACCGACTATTTTTTGAGCCTCGCCTGGGCTGTGGATAAGGTGCGGGCAAAGCCTGTGGATAAGTTTGTGGACGACTGGGCGGCGGAGAATGTCGATGCCGCGCAGGCGCCTGCCATTGCGGGGATATTGCGCGATTATCATCGGCTGAATTTCGCCCGGCGGCCCGAGCATCTGCAGTGGAACCTGCCTGTGGATAAGTATCGGCAAAGCCCGCTGACGATCGGCGAGGCGGATGCACGGCTCGCGGCGTTCGCGGCGATGGAAGCGACGCTGGCGCAAGTGGAGCCGGCGATCCCGGCCGAGCGGCGCGACGCCTTCTACGAATTGCTGGCCTATCCGGTGCGCGCATCGGCGGCGGCCAACCGGCGCTTCTTCGCGGCGGAGGCGCATGACCGGCTCCGCGACAGCGACCTGGCCGAGGCGACGCGGCGTGGCAGGATCGCGCATGACGCGGACAGCGAAATTGACAGGCTGACGACCTATTACAACCGCGAACTGGCGGGCGGAAAATGGCGCGGAATCATGGCGGTGGGGCCGGCGGACGGGCAATGGCGCAGCTATCGCCAGACGCCGGTGATCCTGCCGCCGATAGATGCGCTGGCGCCGCCGGCCGGACCGGCGAAGGCGCAGCCAGCCGCCCCTGCCCTGCCGCTGCTGACGCCGGACCGATTCGCCGGATGGACGCGCGTGGAGGGGCTGGGTCGCCATGGCGCGATGCTGGCGCCGGGCACCAAGGTCGGGTCGAGTCGCGCGACGATCGACCTGCCGCCGGGCGAATGGACCGTGCTTGTGGATATCTTGCCGACCTATGCCGACAAGGATGGCGACGCACTGCACCTGACCATCGGCATCGATGGCGTGACGCAGGTGCTGGAGAGTCGGCGCGAGACCGGCAGTCGCGACTGGGCGATGGGGGTGCTGGACAATCGCGCGACCATGACGATAACGCAACGACTGAGCGGCGGGCGGCATGTCGTGACGCTGGAGCGCGCCGATTCCGGCGTGCTGATCGAAGCGATCCGCTTCGTGCCGGCGACCGCAGAAAAGGCCGAGAACGGCTTGCATTAGTCTCATATCGTGTGATAGCCGTTCACTATGTGGCATATATCTCATATGCCCGCGCGCGTCAGAACAAGAGCCCAAGCGCCGATCATTGCCCTAGGCGGAGGACCTGAATTGCCCGAGACTGCCCCATCCACCGCGCGTCCCGTCCGCCTGCAAAATTACCTCGCCTATGGCTCCAACGACGTGCTGGGCGCGGGATCGATGGCGGTCATTTCCGGCTGGGTGCTGATCTTCTACACGCAATTCTGCGGGCTTAGCGCCGGGCAGGCGGCGACCATCTTTGCCGTGGCGCGCATCCTGGACGCCTTCGCCTCGCCGATGATCGGCTATATTTCCGACCATTTCGGCGGTACCTGGCTGGGCCGCAAATTCGGCCGCCGCCGCTTCTTCATCCTGGCCGCGATCCCGCTGCTGCCAAGCTTTGCATTGATGTGGCTGCCGGGTCAGGGCTTCTGGTATTATCTGGTCAGCTATGTGCTGTTCGAGCTGGTCTATGCGATGGAGATCATTCCGTTCGAGACGCTGGCGGCTGAAATGTCGACCGACTATCGCACCAAGGCGAAGTTCGCCGGGTCGCGCATCCTGTTCGGTCAGGCATCGGCGATCCTGGCCGGCTTCCTGCCGCTGTGGCTGATCAACGCGCTGGGCCGCGACAGCGCCGACACCTTCTTCTACATGGGCATCATCTTTGCCGCCTTGTTCATGGTGACGGCGGGGCTGCTCTACCTGTTCAGCTGGGAACGGCATCTGCCCGGATCGGCCGAGGCGATCGGCCAGCATCCGGTCGGCGCGGGCGGGCCGGGACAGGCCTTGAAGGCGCTCTACCGCAACCTGTTTTCCACCATGCGCATCCGCGCCTTCCGCCTGCATCTGGGCATGTATCTGGGTGGCTATATCAGCCAGGACATCTTCAACGCGGCCTTCACCTTCTTCGTGATCTTCGCACTCGCCGGATCGACGGCGATCGCATCGGGCCTGCTGGGCACCATGTATATCGTCCAGTTCGTGGCGGTGATCATCGCCATCAACCTGGCGCTGCGAGCATCGCCGGCCAAGGCCTATCAGGTTGCCGCCGCCGACTTCGCGGTCGGCTGCCTGACGCTGATCGGCCTGTGGTTTGCCGGCGTGCCGGCGACCAGCCCGTGGATCTGGCTGCCGATCATCCTGTGCGGCCTGGGCCGCGGCGCGCTCAACTATATTCCCTGGGCGACCTACAACTATATGGCCGATGTCGACGAGATCGTGACCGGCCAGCGCCGCGAAGGCAGCTTTGCCGGGGTCATGACCTTCGTGCGCAAGGCGACGCAGGCGGCGGCCGTCGCGGGCGTGGGCTTCATCATGCAGGCTGGCGGCTTCGTGTCGGGCGCGGCGGAACAGAGCCATGGCGCGATCCTGACCATGGCGCTGCTGCTGGGCGTCGGCACGGTCGGCTGCCTGGGGCTGGGCATCTGGGTGTCGACCAAATTCCGCCTGAGCCCGGCGACGCACGACATATTGATGCGCGAGATCGAGCATCTGCGCAGCGGTGCGCGCACGCCGACATCGCCGGTGGCGGCCGAAGTGGTCGAGGATCTGTCGGGCTGGCGCTATGACCAGCTGTGGGGCCGCAACCCGGTCGCGCAATAAGGGCTGGTCAGACAATAAGGGAGAGGGACATGGGCAAGAGGATGCTATTGGGTGCGGCGCTGCTGGCGATGGTCGCCGCATCGCCGGCGCAGGCCCAATATTGGTCGCGCAGCTGGATGGCGGCGCCCTTGGTCAACCGCGCCCCGCCGGAAAAGCATCCCGATCTCAACGACCGCACCGTCCGCCAGGTCGTGCGCCTGTCGAGCGGCGGGCAGCGCATCCGCATCCGCCTGTCGAACGAGATGTCGGTCAATCCGCTGCTGGTGGGCAGCGTGCATGTCGCGCTGGCCGGCGAGAATGGCGCGATCGTGCCGGGCAGCGACCATGTCGTGACCTTCAACCAGGCGCAGGGCGCGACCATCCCCGCGCGTGCGCCGCTGTTGAGCGATCCGATCGACCTGGCGGTCAAGCCGCTGACCCGGATCAGCATTTCCATCCATCTGCCGCAGGGCGCGGCGGATGCGACCGTCCACAGCTACTCGGCGGCGACGACCTGGACCGCGCCGGGCGACCAGACCGGGGCGGAGACGCTGACCAGCCCGACCGTCATCGGGCCGCGCGTGGTGATTTCCGCGGTCGAGGTCGATAATACCAAGCGCGGCACGGCGATCGTGACGCTGGGCGATTCCATCACCGATGGCGTGCGCGCCACCCCCGACAGCAACCGGCGCTGGCCCGACCTGCTGGCCGAACGGCTGCAGAAGGCGGGGCGCAAGAGCGTGGGCGTGGCCAATGCCGGGATCAGCGCCAACCGGCTGCTGAGCGAGGCGGACGGCTATAATGCGCTGGCGCGGTTCGACAGCGACGTGCTGGCGGTGCCGGGCGTCACCCATGTCGTCATCCTGGAAGGGGTCAACGATCTGGGCGGGGCGGCGCGCGACAAGCGTCCGATGCTGACGCCGCAGACCGTCATCGGCGCCTATCGCCAGATGATCGCGCGGGCGCATGACCGCAATATCAAGGTCATTTTGGCGACCATCCTGCCCTATAAGGGCGCGGGCTATTGGAGCGCGGAGGGCGATGCGGTGCGTGTCGCCGTCAATGACTGGATCCGCACGACCAAGGAGGCCGACGGCTTCGTCGATCTGGCCAAGGCGGTGGCCGATCCGGCCGATCCGTCGCGCATGGCCAAGCCCTATGATGTCGGCGACGCGCTGCACCCCAATGACGAAGGCTTCCGCGTCATGGCCGATGCGTTCGACCTGAGGCTGTTCAAATGATCGCATCGCTGCTGTTGATGGCGGCCGCCGCGAGCGGGCCGGTGGCGCCCAAGCCGCTGCTGCGCGATCCGGTGCATGATGGCGCGGCCGATGCGTCGACCGTCTATGACCGCAATAGCGGCGAATGGGTGATGTTCTACACCAATCGCCGCGCCGACCTGCCCATGGAGGACGCCAAGGATGTCCGCTGGGTCCATGGCACGGCGATCGGCACGGCGCGGTCGAAGGACGGCGCCAGGTGGCGCTATAGCGGCACCGCGACGATCCCGACCAGTTGCACCGGCGAGACGCTGTGGGCGCCAGAAGTGCAGTGGCTGGAAGGCCAGTGGCATATGTGGCTGACGGTGGTGCCGGGCGTCTATCGCGACTGGAATGCACCGCGCTTCATCGTCCATCTGACCAGCCCGGACCTCAAGAGCTGGACCTGTGGCGAGCGGCTCGATCTCGGCTCCGACCGGGTGATCGACGCCAGTGTTTTGGCGTTACCGGGCGGCGGCTATCGGTTGTTCTTCAACGACGAGCGGATGAACAAGGCGATCCGCACTGCCGACAGCAGCGACCTCATCCACTGGAGCGTCAAGGACCGGCTGACCGATACGCCGGGCGAAGGGCCCAAGGCGTTTCGCTGGAAGGGCAAATATTGGCTGATCTCCGACGCGTGGAAGGGGCTGCTGGTGATGCGCTCCGACGACGGGACGCACTGGACGCGCCAGCCGGACTATATATTGGCGACGCCCGGCAAGGCCCCGACCGACCGGGCCAAGGGCCAGCACCCCGACATCATCGTGTCGGACGACCGGGCCTATATCATCTATTTCGTCCATCAGGAGGGCGAGGATGAGGCCAAGGCCAATCCCGACTGGAAACGGCGGTCGGTGCTGCAGATCGCCGAACTGACCGAGAAGGACGGGATCGTCAGCGTCGATCGCGATGCGCCGGCGCATATACGACTAAAGCCCTGATCGCCGCGATTTTCCTTGCCCGTAAAAGTGGCTAGGAAGATGGACGATGCAGAAAGCCGCGAAGAAGAAGCCGCCCACGATCCGCGAGGTCGCCGCCCGTGCTGGCGTGTCGATGATGACCGCATCGCGCGCGATCAACGGCAAGGCGCTGGTCAGCGCCAAGTCGCAACAGGCAGTCGAGCAGGCGGTCAAGGATCTGGGCTATGTGCCCAATGCGTCGGCGCGTGCGCTGGTGGGCAGCGCCGACCGGCGGGTGGCCTTGCTGCACAGCAATTCGACGACATCGGCCTATCTGGGCGAACTGCTGCTCGGCGCGCTGGGCGAGGCGCCGCAGCGCCATCTGCATCTGGTCGTCGAGCAATGCGCGCCCGGCGCCTTTGCCAAGGAGATCGTCGATCAGGTGTCGAAAGCGCATGTCGCCGGCGTCATCCTGCCGCCGCCGCTGTGCGACTGGGCTGAGCTGGTCGAGGCATTGCAGGCGCGCGACATCGCCGTGGTCGGCATCGCGCCCGATGGCGATGTGCCCGGCATGCTGGCGGTGGGGACCGACGATCGCCATGCCGCCTATGACCTGACCCGGCACCTCATCGACCTTGGCCATCGGCAGATCGGCTTCATCTCCGGCAATATCCGCCACCGCGCCAGCGCCCGACGCCTGCAGGGTTTTCGCGACTGCCTGGCCGACCGGGGCATAAAGCTGGACGAGCGCTGGATCGTGCCGGGCGACTTTTCCTATCGATCGGGGCTGGACGCGGCCGAGCAGTTGCTGAGCCTCGATACGCCGCCGAGCGCCATCTTCGCCTGCAACGACGATATGGCGGCGGCGGCGATCACGGTGGCGCATCAGCGGCGGATTAACGTGCCGGGCGACATCACCATCTGCGGTTTCGACGACACGCCATTGGCGAGCGCGATCTGGCCGGCGCTGACGACGATCCGCCAGCCGATCCGCGACATGGCGCGCGAGGCGATCGGCCTGCTGGGCGCCCATTTCAGCAGCCAGGACGATGGCGCCGGCGAAGAGGCGCTGGGCCGGGTGAAGCTGGATTATCAGCTGATCCGGCGCCAGTCGGATGCCGTGCCCTCACGGCATTGATTACAAGCTGCCAGCATGTTGACGCATCGGCAGCTTGAACCGCTCAGGCGCCGCGCGGGCTGATCAAAGCCCGCTTAAGGTGACAGCGATGTTTACAGGAAGCCGACCTGCCTGAGCCAGGCTTCGCACAGGCGCGGCCAGAGCGAGACGGGCTGATACGGCGTGTCGAGCGCGAAGCCATGGGGGGCGTCGGCGAAGATGTGCAGTTCCGCGCTGCCGCCCGCATCCTGCCAGGCGCGGCTGAGGCGATGGGCGTTTTCGACCGGCACCACCGGATCATTGCCGGCATAGACGATGAAGGCCGGCGGCGGGCCGGGCAATAGTTGCGCGTCGGGCTGGAGCGCGTCGTAGAGCGCCTGCTTTTCCGCCGGCGGCAGCGGCGGCTTGTCGGCGACGATGGTGCGGCCTTTGGCATTGGTGGAGATGGGCGCATAGCCGATGACCATGACGTCGGGCCGCTGTGGCGCGACATCGCCCCAGTCCGCCGGATAGTGCGCGGCGAGGCAGGCGGCGAGATGGCCGCCCGAGGAGAGGCCGACGACGCCGACGCCATCGGGCGCCAGGCCGGAGGCACGGATCATCCGCATCGCAGCGAGCGCATCGTCGAGCGGCGCGGACGGGCCGGTGCCGGCATGGGGGAAGCGGTGGATGAGGACGAAGGCATGATAGCCGAGCGACGTCAGCCAGCGCGCGACCTGAACCCCTTCGCGTCCGGCCATCAGCGCGACATAGCCGCCGCCGCCCAGGACGAGCATGGCACGGCCATTGGGCTTGTCGGGCGCATAGCCGAGCAGCACCGGGCGATCGACGGCGGTGACCACCGCCTGTTCGGGCGCGGCATTGGCGTCTTCCAGCGCGAAGGCGCCGCTTGGCGCATCGCGCAGCGGCCAGACCAGATCAGCAGCGAGCATCGGATACTCCCATCGGGCAGCCATGGGTGGGATAGGCTTCGCCATCCAGCTCCACGGCCTCGCGCACGACCTCCAGCCGATCGCCGGCGTCGCGCATTTCGTAGAATTTGGCGATCGCCCGCTTGAACGGGCGGTGGAGGACCAGCATCAGCTTGCCATCAAAGGCATGGAACAGCATGCCATGGCCGCTGTCCTGCATGATAAGCGGCCCAAGCTGTTCCCAGGGGCCGGCAAGCGTGCCCGATTTTGATCGAGCCTGCGCCTGGACATAGCCGCCCTTCCCCCAACTGGACCAGAGCATCAGCAGGGTGCCGTTTTTGGTGCGATAGAGTTCGGGGCCGTCGGTGACATAGCCCATGTCCCCTTCGGGCTGTTTCTGGCCGATCACCCAATCGGCGTCATTGGCGCGGAACAGCAATTGCGGCTTGCCGGCGGGCGAGAGATCGTCCTTCAGCGGTAGCGCCTCCATGGTGCCGACACCCATCTGCAGCCATTCATGGGCATAGACCATCCAGGGCTTGCCGGCCGGGTCGACATAGAGGCTGCCGTCGAGCGTCATGACATTGGGCCCGGTGACCGGCTCACCCTTGTGGATAAGCTGATAGGGGCCATCGACCCGGTCGGCCACCGCCAGCAAGGTGGCGCGGCGATAAGTGGGGCGCTTGCCGCTGGCGGGGATTGCCGCCTTGTCATTGTGGAAGGTGGCGAAGAGATAATAGCGCCCCTTCCAGCGATGCACCTCCGGCGCCCAGCCGCCGTCATCGGCCCAAACATCCTTCGGCAGGGCGAAGACCAGCTTGGGTGTCTGCCAATGGGCGAGGTCGGTGCTGGCATAGGCCATGATGCCGATGCGCGGATCGCCGGTGACGGCCGGGTCATTCTTCGAGAAGAGCCAATA
The DNA here is from genome assembly GCF_002708645.1 of Sphingobium sp. IP1. Classification (NCBI taxonomy): domain Bacteria; kingdom Pseudomonadati; phylum Pseudomonadota; class Alphaproteobacteria; order Sphingomonadales; family Sphingobiaceae; genus Sphingobium; species Sphingobium sp. IP1. Next base: position 62,281 of record NZ_NOIW01000006.1, on the reverse strand, counting down.
AGTTCGGCTCGCCTGCTCCGCCACGACGAAGGGATCATGGATGCGCAGATGCAATGTCAGCAGCGGCGCGTCGGCCGCTGCCAGCGGGGCGGCGAGCGTCAGCAGCAGGGCGGCGAGCCAGCGGCGCATCAGCTGGCCAGCCTGTTGCCATAGCCGATGATGAGGGTGGCGAGGATCAGCAGGCCGACGCCGCTCCACACCATGCGGCGGACTGCCGGCGCGGCATCCTTCCACTCGCGGAAGGCAAAGCCCCAGCAGGTGCCGAAGATGATGATCGAGGCCATGTGCAGCGTCCAGCTGGAGAAGCCGAAGCGGCCCATCTGGCTTTCCCCCATGGTGTAGAAGAAGAACTGGAAATACCAGGCCGTGCCGGCCACCGCGCAGAGCAGGAAATTGGGCAGCAGCTTCGGGCGCTGGCCGCTGGCGTCGGGCGCGCCGGCCCACTGGCCCGCCGACTTGTTCCTGGCGATCAGCCAGCCGCACCAGAGCGCGTTGGTGATGAGGCCGCCGAACATGACGAGACAGAGGGTGGGAAGGCCGGTCCAGAGCGGACCGGTGCCGGCGGCGGCCGACAGTGCCTTGACCGGTTCACCGGCGGCGAGGCCGAAGGCAAAGCAGCTCGACATGATGCCGGAGAAGATGGCGACGGCGATGCCCTTCCTGAAATCGAACTCGGCGACGGCTGCGGCCTTCTGCTCGGCCGAAAGCGCCTCATCCTTGCGGGCGCCGGCGCGGGCGACGACGACGATGCCGAGCACGGTGACGGCAAGGCCCAGCAGGACGATCTGGCCATGCAGGGTGCCGGCAATTTCCGTCATGAAGCTGCCGTCGAAGATCGGCGGGATGAGCGTGCCGAAGACGGTGCAGAGGCCCAGCACCACCGCCATGCCGAGCGAGAGGCCGAGATAGCGCATGGTGAGGCCATAGGTGAGACCGCCAAAGCCCCAGAGAAAGCCGAAGAAGATGCACCAGCCGACGACGGACGAGGGCACCTGTGCCATCACGCCCATCAGGTCATTGGTCTGGACCGAGGCGAAGAACCAGGGCGCGATCACCCAGGAGAAGATGCCGCCGGTCAGCCAGAAAATCTCCCAGTTCCAGCGCTTCACGCCGCGGAAGGGGACATAGAAGCTGGCCGAGGCGAAGCCGCCGAGCCAGTGGAAGAGGACGCCGAGCAGAGGATTGGGGGTCATAGATCTAGTCCCAGGCGATAGAGGCGATTGGCGTTGCCGCCGAACATGGCGCGGCGATCGGCTTCGGGGAAATCCGACACGATGGCGTGATAGGATTCCATATAGCGGTCGATCGGGCCGAACAGCTTGTCGGTCGGCGTGTCGCTGGCAAAGGCGCAGCGTGTCGTCCCGAACATGTCGATCGCCTCATGCACTAGTGGCGCGATGCCGGCCATGGTCCAGTCGCGGCGGATGAAGCCCATGCCCGACAGCTTGACCGCGACATGGGGCAGCGCGGCGAGCGCCTTCATGCCCCGGCGCCAGTCGTTGAGGCCATCCGGGTCGGTCAGCACCGGCATGCCCATATGGTTGATGATGACCGGGATGTCGGGATGCCGCTCGATCAGCGGGACGAGGCCGGGCATCTGCCCCGGATAGCATTGCAGGTCAAAGGAGAGGCCATGTTTGGCGAGCAGGCCATAGCCCGCCTGCCATTGCGGATCGACGGTGAGGTCGACCGGGCCATAGGTGCGCTGGGGATCGGCATGCCAGTTGACGATGTGGCGGATGCCCTTGACGCGGGGATGGGCAGCCTGAGCGGCCAGCAGCGCATCGACATCCGGGTCGTTGAGGGCGGCGAAGGCAACGAAGCCGGTGGGGAGGCCATCTACGGCGGCGAGCGTGTCGAGCCACTGGGTCTCGCGCAGCGCGCTTTCCGCAGCCGCGCCGGCATCGACATGGACGGCGCCGATGACGTTCCAACGGGCAAGGTCTTCGCGATAGTCGGCCACGCCATAATTGCGGGCGATCGGCTCGACGCTGCCATTGGGGCCATCGTCCGAAAAGGGCGGGTTCAGCCAGTCGTAGCGGATATGATTGAGATCCCACAGATGGATATGGGCATCGACAAAGGGGATCATGCGTCCTCTCCCACGAACAGTTCAGCAGCCTCTTTCCGTTCGGGCTGAGCGTAGCGAAGGCTTCGGCTTCGCTCAGCCTGCCCTTCGACAGGCTCAGGGCGAACGGGGAGAAACTGGCATAAATCGCGGCGCGCCGGGCTCTTGGATGGCCGGTCGCGCCGCGTAGAGGCTTGGGTCAGAAGGTGGTGCGGCCGCCCGAGGTGTCGAAGGTCGACGCCGTGGTGAAGCTGCATTCCTCGCTGGCCATGAAGCAGACCATGGCGGCCGATTCCTCGACCAGGCCAAGCCGGCCCATCGGGATCTTCGAGCGCATATAGTCGACCTGGCTCTGCGGCAGCTGTTCCAGGATCGGGCTTTCGAAAGTGGCCGGGGTCAGCGCATTGGCGATCACGCCCTTGCCCGCCAGTTCCTTGCCGATGCTCTTGGTGAGGCCGATGACGCCGGCCTTGCTGGCCGAATAGGCGCTGGCGTTGGGATTGCCTTCCTTGCCTGCGACCGAGGCGAGATTGACGATCCGGCCATAGCCGTTTTCGAGCATGAAGGGCACGACTTCCCGGTTGCAGTAGAAGAGGCCATTGAGGTTGATGTCGATCACCCGCTGCCAGCTGTCGACCGGATAGTCCCACACCGTGGCGGTCGCGCCGGTGATGCCGGCCGAGCAGACGAGGACGTCGATCTTGCCCAGCGCATCCGCGCTGGCCTTGGCGGCGGCGGCGACGGCGGCCTGATCGGAGACGTCGAGCGCAACCACATGGGTCGCGCCGACTTCCTGGCTAGCAGCGGCGAGGGCGTCGGCGTTCAGATCCCACAGGACCACCTTGCCGCCTTCTTCGACGATGCGCTTGGCGACCAGCTTGCCCAGGCCCGAGGCGCCACCGGTGACGATGGCGCAGCGACCTTCATAGCGTCCGGAAAAGACGCTCATCCGAGCACCTCGTCACCCAGGTGGCGCCATTCCACGACATTCTGCTTCTGGCTGCCGAGCTTGGCGATGCCCAGTTCCATGACGTCGCCGGCCTTGAGGTAGACGGCCTCAGGCTTCTTGCCCTCGCCCACGCCCGGAGGGGTGCCGGTGATCATCAGGTCACCCGGATAGAGGGTGATATATTCGCTGACATAGGAAATGAGCTGGGCGACGTTGAAGATCATCGTCTTCGTATTGCCGGTCTGCATCCGATCGCCATTGACGTCGAGATACATGTCGAGATCCTGCGGGTTGCCGATTTCGTCGGCGGTCACCAGCCAGGGGCCGACCGGGCAGAAGGTGTCATGACCCTTGCCCTTGCTCCACTGGGTGCCGCGCTGCTTCTGGTTGAAGCGTTCCGACACGTCGTTGACGAGGACATAGCCCGCGACCTTCGACAGCGCCTCTTCTTCCGACACGAAGCGGCAGGTTTCGCCGATGACGACGCCCAGTTCGACTTCCCAGTCGCCATGGGTCGCGCCCTTGGGCAGCATCACTTCGTCATTGGGGCCGTTGAGCGACGACAGCGCCTTCATGAACATCATCGGCTCGGTCGGGATCGGCAGGTTGGATTCGATCGCATGGTCCTCATAGTTGAGGCCGATGGCGACGATCTTGCCGATGCCCTTGACCGGCACGCCATAGCGCGGGTCGCCATCGACGACGGGGAGCGAGTCCACATCGACGCCCTTGGCGGCGGCGAGGCTCTCGATCGTCAGGTCGGCGACGACGCCGGAGAGGTCGCGAATCTTGCCTTCGGCATCGATCACGCCGGGCATTTCCTGGCCACGCTGGCCGAAACGAACAAATTTCATGGGATCACTCTTTCTCTGTTCAGGCGATCAGTGGGTATAGGGACGGTGCATCGCGATGTCGGGGTTCAGGTCGACGCCGAAGCCCGGCTTGTCGAGCGCGGTCACCTTCATGCGGCCATTTTCCGGCACCGGTTCGCCCAGCAATTGCGGGTGGAACATCGGCACCACTTCCGTCGGCCCCGGATGCATCATCAGGAACTCGGCGAAGGGCGAGTTGTGGCGGGTGATGACGAAATGATAGCTGTAGACCGACGAGCCATGCGGCACGACCATCTTGCCATGGGCGTCGGCGAGCGCGCTGATCTTGAGCAGTTCGGTCACGCCACCGCACCAACCGACGTCGGGCTGGATGATGTCGCAGCAATCCATTTCCATCAGCATGCGGAAGCCCCAGCGGGTCGCTTCATGCTCGCCGGTGGTGACCAGCATGCCCTTGGGCACGTTGCGCTTGAGCTGCTGGTAGCCCCAATAATCGTCCGGGCTGATCGCTTCCTCGATCCACTTGAGGCCCAGCTCATGCGCGGCGATGGCGAGGCGGGTGGCATAGTCGACGTCGAGCGCCATCCAGCAGTCCCACATCAGCCAGAAATCATCGCCGACCTTGGAACGCATGTCGGCCAGTTCGGCGATATTCTTCTTGAGGCCCTCAATGCCTTCGGCCGGGCCGTGGTGGAGCGCCATCTTGCCGCCGATGAAGCCGAATTCCTTCGCCTTGTCGGGGCGCGCGCCGGTGGCGTAGAATTGCAGTTCGTCGCGGACCGCGCCACCGAGCAGATGATAAACCGGTTCCTGGCGCAGCTTGCCGAGCAGATCCCAGAGCGCGAGGTCGACGCCGGAGATGGCGTTGATGACCAGGCCCTTGCGGCCATAATATTGGGTCGAGAAATACATCTGGTCCCAAATCTTCTCATAGTCGGTAGGCGACCGGCCTTCGAGGAAACGGGCGAGATGCTTTTCGACGATATAGGCGGCGGGCTCGCCACCGGTCGTCACGGCGAAACCGACGGTGCCGTCTTCCGCTTCGATCTCCACCACCAAGGTGCCGAGCACATTGATGCCGAAGCTCTGCCGCGACTGGCGATATTCGGGATATTTCGACATCGGCGTCGCGATGTGATCGTCGATCCAGTGGCCTTCGCCCTGGTCATGATAATCGGCACCGCCGCCGCGCACGGTGAAGGCGCGGACATGCTTGATCTTCGGCAACGTCACGATGGGCACGCTGAAACTCCCTTGGGCCAGACCCATCGCAAGGGGATGGGCAATAACACTTCCACCATATGGACAAAATGCGCACAACGTGGGGCAATTGAGGGGAAGAATCGCGTCCGGCCTCTCCTACACCCTTGTTTTTCTCATTTTGTGGGATAGAGTGTTAGTAGATGAGACAAAATACGTCAAACCCGGAATCGGGTCCGCGAGAGGAAAAGTCGAAGACGCAGGGGTCGCAGACCCTTCAGCGCGGGCTGGACCTGCTCGACCAGGTGATCGACGGGCCGGTGAAGCTTGCCGACCTGTCCGAGCGCATGGGCCTGACGCGCTCCACCACCCATCGCCTCGCCAATGCGCTGGTCGAGCGCGGTTTCCTGACTTTCCTGCCGCGCGAGGGCTATCAGCTTGGCCCCAAGCTGCTGCAGCTCGGCTTCCTGGCGCAGAGCCAGGCCGACGTGGTGCAGATTGCCCGCCCGCATCTGGAAGCGCTGGCCGCCGCAAGCGAGGATGTGGTGCATCTGGGCCGGCTGGACGGCGACCAGGCGCTCTATCTGGACAAGATCCCCGGCCGCCGCCGGGTCGAGATTTCGAGCCGGATCGGCGATCGCCATCCGCTGACCTCGACGGGCCTTGGCAAGGCGCTGATGCTGGACGATCCGGAGGCGGGCTGGACCCGGCTGCTGGAGAGCGAGCGGGAGAACGGCACCCATGATGCCGACCCGGCCACATGGCTGGAGCGGATGCGCGGCTATGTCGCGGCCGGGCGCGCGTTCGACCTGGAAGAGAATGAGGACCAGATACGCTGCGTCGCCGCCCCGATCCGCGATGCATCGGGCGCGATCGTCGCCGCCATCAGCCTGTCGAGCGCCGCCCAATATATGGACGATGAGCGCATGGCATCGCTGAGCGACGAGGTCCGCGCCGCCGCGCAGAAGGTCAGCGCCGATCTGGGCTGGACCCCCGGCGTCAAATCCCCCCGCCGCCCGGTGCGGCGCTAATCCAAGGAAATGCTCGCATGAAGCTGCTTGAAGGCAAGACCGTCCTCGTCACCGGCGCATCGACCGGCATCGGCCGGGCGGCCGCCATCGGCGCCGCCCAGCATGGCGCCGACGTCGTCATCAACTATGCCCATAGCGACGGCCCGGCCGCCAGCTGCGTCGCCGAGATCGAGGCGCTGGGCCAGCGCGCGATCGCGGTGAAGGGCGATGTCGCCGATCCGCAAACCGCGCAGGACTTCGTTGCCAAGGCGGTCGAGGCGTTCGGCAAGGTCGACGTGATGGTCAGCAATGCCGGCATCTGCCCGTTCCATGGCTTCCTCGACATGCCGGTCGACGTGGTGGAGCGCACCTTCAAGGTGAACCTGCACGGCGCCTATTTCATGGTGCAGGCGGCCGCGCAGCAGATGGTGAAGCAGGGCCATGGCGGGTCGATCGTCGCCGTCTCCTCCATCTCGGCGCTGGTCGGCGGCGAGTATCAGACGCATTACACCCCGACCAAGGCGGGCGTGCATTCGCTGATGCAGTCCACGGCGATTGCGCTCGGCAAATATGGCATCCGTTGCAACAGCGTGCTGCCCGGCACCATCCTGACCGAGATCAACAAGGATGATCTGGCCGATGTCGAGAAGCGCGAATATATGGAAAAGCGCACCCCGCTCGGCCGCCTGGGCGCGCCCGAAGACCTGGCCGGGCCGATCGTCTTCCTGGCGTCGGACATGGCCGCCTATGTCACCGGCGCGGCGCTGCTGGTCGACGGCGGCATGTATGTGAACCTGCAATAAGATATTGAGCGCCGTCATGCCCGCGAAAGCGGGGATGACGGTATTCAGGAAACAGGACATCGCCGATGAGGATCGTCACCAAAGCCGCCGCCGCCCTCGCCCTGCTGGCCACGCCCTTGCCGGCGCTGGCGACGCAGCCGGGCGACACGATCCTGATCGCCAGCGATTCGACCGCGGCCAATTACAAGAAGGGCAATTATCCCCAGACCGGCTGGGGCATGATGCTGGGCTGCGGCCTGTCGCCCGAGGTGCGGGTATCCAACCATGCGATGGGGGGGCGGTCGACCCGCACCTTCATCGAGGAAGGGCGCTGGACCAAACTCATGAGCGAGCTGATGCCCGGCGACACGGTGCTGATCCAGTTCGGCCATAATGACGCCTATCGCGCCAAGCCGCAGCGCTGGGCGCCGGCACAGACCGACTATCGCAACAATCTGCTGCGCTTCATCTGGGACGTGCGCAGCGCGGGCGGCACGCCGGTGCTGGTGACGCCGGTGACGCGGCGCAGCTATGGCGCCGACGGCAAGGCCAAGGCCGACTTCGCCGAATATTCCGCGGTGATGCGCGAGCTGGCGGCGAACGCGCATGTGCCGATCATCGATCTGGAAGCGCTGTCGCGTGCCTGGGTCGACCGGGCCGGGCCGGACAAGGCGAAGGCCTATTTCCTCCATTACAAGGCGGAGGACAAGATGCCCGGCTTCCCCAAGGGGATCGATGACGATACCCATTTCAGCGAACTGGGCGCGCGCAATGTCGCCGATCTGGTCGCCGGTGGCCTCAAGGCGCTGAACCTGCCGATTTCGGCCAAGGTACTGGCGAGCCGGCCGGCACTCGATCGGACCACGCCGCTGGGAAGGACCGAATGCCAATGACCATGCTTGACCGTCGCGGCCTGTTGACCGGCGCTGCCGTTGCCGCCGCGCTTGCGCCGATGGGCGAGGCACTGGCGCAGAGCTTTCCGCTGCCCCAGGGATTCGTCCGCTTTCCGATCTGGCCGGGCAAGGCGCCGGGCAGCGAGCATGTGACGGTGAAGGAAGTGGAGACGCTGCGCCGACCCGACAGCGGGCCTGACGATGGCGTGTTCGCCCATATCGTGACCCCGACCCTGACCCTGTTGCGGCCGGCAAAACCCAATGGCGCGGCGATCATGCTGATCCCCGGCGGCGGCTATAGCCGGGTGGCGATCGGCCATGAGGGCTATTCGATCGCGCGCCGCTTTGCCGAGGCCGGCTATGTCTGCTTCGTGCTGCTCTATCGCCTGCCCGCCGATGGCTGGGCCGCCGGGGCCGAGGCGCCGCTGCAGGATGCGCAGCGCGCGCTGCGGCTGGTGCGGTCGATGGCGGCCAAGGAGAAATTCGACGCCAACCGGGTCGGCGTGATCGGCTTTTCGGCCGGCGGGCACCTGGCCGCCTGGCTGACCAGCCGGGCGCCGGTGGAAAGCTACAAGCCGGTCGATGCCGCCGATCGCGAGCCGGTCAAGGCCGCCGTCGCCGCCTATATGTATCCGGTGATCCAGATGGAGGGGCCGTTCGTCCACAAGGGGTCGCGCACGCAATTGCTGGGCGAGAATCCGAGCGCGGAGCGGATGCGCGCCTATTCGCTGGACCAGGATGTGAGCGCGCAGACGCCGCCGATATTCCTGGCCCATGCGATCGACGATCCGGCGGTGCCGGTCGACAACAGCATCGCCATGCTGGCGGCGCTGCGGGCGCAGAAGATCCCGACCGAATGCCATTTGTTCGAAAATGGCGGCCATGGCTTCGGCATTACGGCGCAGGCCCAGTCGGCGGCGCCCTGGCCGGATCTGTTCCTGGCCTTTGCCAAGAGGCATGGCGTGTGACCCAGCATAAGGTTGCCCTGTTCGTCACCTGCCTGGTCGACATGATGCGCCCGCGCATCGGCTTTGCCGCGATCCGCGCGCTGGAGGCGGCGGGCTGCGACGTGGTCGTGCCCGAGGGCCAGACCTGTTGCGGCCAGCCGGCGCTCAACAGCGGCGATACCGAACATGCGATCGCGCTGGCCAAGCAGACCATCGTCGCGCTGGAACCCTATGAAGCGGTGGTGGTGCCGTCGGGATCGTGCGGCGGCACGATCCGTTGCCATTATCCGGAGCTGTTCGAGCATGATCCGGAGTGGCTGCCGCGCGCGCAGGCGGTGGCGAGCAAGACATGGGAGATCATGGCCTATCTGGACGAGCAATGCGGGTGGAAGCCCGAGGGCGTGCAGATGGAGGCCAAGGCGACCTATCATGACAGTTGCTCGGGGCTGCGCGAGCTGGGCGTCAAGGCGCAGCCGCGCCGGTTGCTGAAGCCGATCGCCGGGCTGGAGCTGACGCCGCTGGCGGGCGAGGAGACCTGTTGCGGTTTCGGCGGCACCTTCTGCGTCAAATATCCCGCCATTTCCAACGCGATCGTCGGCGAGAAGGCGGACGCGATCGAGGCGACCGGCGCCGACCTGCTGCTGGCCGGCGACCTGGGCTGCCTGATGAACATGGCCGGCAAGCTCAACCGCCAAGGCAGCAAGGTCCGCGCCTTCCACGCGATCGAGCTGATCGCGGGCATGGGCGATGGCCCGGCGATCGGGGAAGAGGCATGAGCGGCGCACCGGCCGAGGCGGCCAGCTTCAAGGCGCGCGCCGATACGGCGCTGGCCGACCGCATCCTGAAGGTCGCGGTCGAGCGGACGGCGGGCACGGCCGAGGCCAAGCGCGCGGTCGCGGTCGACGCCTTTCCCGATTTCCAGGCAGCGCGCACCCGCGCGGCGGCGATCAAGGACCATGTCGTCGCCCATCTGGGTCATTATCTGGAGCAGTTCGAGGCGAATGCCATCGCCGCCGGGGCGAAGGTCCATTGGGCGCGTACCGCCGACGAAGCCTGCGACATCGTCATCGCCCTGTGCAAGGCGGCGAAGGCCAAGAGCGTCGCCCGGTCCAAGTCGATGCTGGGCGAGGAGATCGGCCTGCCCCATGCGCTGGCCGAGGCCGGGATCGGCCGGGTCGAGACCGACCTTGCCGAACATATCATCCAGCTGGCCGACGAGCGGCCCTCGCACATCATCTGGCCGGCAATGCACAAGACCCGCGAACAGGTGTCCGCCCTGTTCAAGGCGAAGCATCGCACGCCGCATGAGGAAGAGACGATCGCCGCCATGGCGGAAAGCGCGCGGCGCGAGTTGCGCACGCAGATGCTGGGCGCGGATGTCGGCATTTCCGGCGCCAATTTCCTGATCGCCGATACCGGCGCGATCTGCACCGTCACCAATGAGGGCAATGCCGAGCTGTCGCTCGTTCCCCCGCGCGTCCATATCGTGACCGCCGGGATCGAGAAGATCGTGCCGAGCATGCCCCATGCCGTGCATATGCTGCGGATGCTGGCGCGATCGGCGACCGGCGCGGCCCTGACCCAGTACACGACCTTCTACACCGGCCCCAAGCGCCCCGGCGACCGGGACGGGCCGGAAGAGATGCATATCGTGCTGGTCGACAATGGCCGCACCCGGATGCGCGAGGACGGGCTGGCCGAGATGCTGCGCTGCATCCGCTGCGGCGCCTGCATGAACCATTGCGTCGTGTTCCGGCAGATTGGCGGCCATGCCTATGGCGGCACCTATCCGGGACCGATGGGCGCGGTGCTGACCCCGGTGCTGGACGGGCTGAAGCAGAGCCGCGACCTGCCCAATGCCTGCACCATGAACGGCAAGTGCCAGGAAGTGTGCCCGGTGCGGATCCCGCTGCCGACGCTGCTGCGCGGCTGGCGCGAGAAGAGCTGGCGCGAGGGGCTGGAGCCGCAATCCTTGCGCGCTGGTCTGGTCCTATGGGCCTGGGTCGCGACCCGGCCGCGCCTCTATCGGATGGGCACCGGCCTGGCGGTGCGGGCGATGCGGCTGCTGGGCAGCAAGGGCTGGATCCGTTCACTGCCGCTGGCGGGCGGCTGGACCCGCTACCGCGATATGCCAAAGCCCGCGGCGCAGACCTTCATGGACCAATATCGCAAGGAAAACGGCCGATGAATGCGCGCGAGGCCATCCTTGGTCGGCTGAAAGATGACAGCGAAGTTGACATAGCGGCGGAGGCTGCGGCGCTGCTCGGCACGCCAGAGCGACCGGCGGTCGATGTCGCTCATGTCGAGGCGGAGTTTCTGGCGCGGCTGGCCCTGCCCCGCGTCAGCGCCAGTCATGACGTTATCGAAACGATATCCGACTTGCCCGCAGCGGTCGCGCGCTATCTGGACGCGCAGGGCGAGGCGCGCGCGCTCTGCCTGCCGCCCGACCCGCGCCTGTCGGGCTGCGACTGGAGCGGCTTTGCCCTGCACCAGGATGCCGCCCCCGATGAGGCGGCGACGCTGGCGATCGCGCGCAAGGGCATTGCCGAGACCGGATCTCTAGTGTTCGAGACCAGCCCGCAGGCGCCGATGCTGCCCAATTTCCTGACGCTGCATCATCTGGTGCTGCTGCGCGTGGCCGACATCGCCCCCTGGCTGGAGGAAGCGCCGCTCGCCGGGCCGCAACCGCGCGCCCATTACTGGATCACGGGCGTGTCGGGCACGACCGATATCGAGGGCACCTATGTGCGCGGCGCCCATGGTCCCCGCTTCCTGCATGTCATCCTGTTACGCGGCGATTTTCCTCATATGTCGGAACAATAGTCCACATTCCGGGAAAACAGGCTTACATTCGCCGCCTGCGCCGTTATAAGCTTCGCCAAAGTTTAGATGGAGATTCCCGATGTTCGACAAGACCTATTATGCGACCCACCCCGACATGATGGAGTGCGTGTCGAACGAGGAGCTGCGGGATCGCTATCTGATCGGCGGGCTGTTCCGTGACGGCGAATGCGTGCTGAACTATACCCATGCCGAGCGTTTCGTGATCGGCGGCGTGGCGGTGGTCGATGCCCCGGTGAAGCTGCCGGTGCAGACCGAGCCGGCCTCGGCAGCGGGCCATCCCTTCCTGGAGCGGCGCGAGCTGGCGATCGTCAATGTCTCGGGCGTCGAAGGCACCGTGACCGTCGACGGCGAAGTCTTCACCCTGGGCAACAAGGATTGCCTCTATGTGACGATGGGCGCCAAGGACGTGGAGTTCGCCGGCGCCGGCGCGCGCTATTATCTTGCCTCCTGCCCGGCGCATAAGGGGTTCAAGACGCGGCTGATCTCGGTCGCCGATGCGACCACGCTGGAACGCGGCAGCCTGGAGGAATCGAACGAGCGCACCATCTATCAGATGGTCATCCCCGGCATTTGCGACAGCGCCCAGCTGGTGATGGGCCTCACGGTCCTCAAGCCCGGTTCGGTGTGGAACACCATGCCCCCGCACATCCATGAGCGCCGCAGCGAAATCTACTTCTATTTCGAGCTGGATGGCGATGCCGACCGCGTCTTCCATTATATGGGTGAGGGCGATGCGATGCGTCACATCGTCATGGCCAATGAGGAAGCGGTGATCTCGCCGCCCTGGTCGATCCATATGGGATCGGGCACCAAGGCCTATGCCTTCATCTGGGCGATGGCCGGCGAGAACCAGGACTATACCGACATGAACGTGCTGGACATCTGCCAGCTGGCCTGACGGTTTTTCGCCCCTTTCGCGCGAGCGGGAGGGGCCAGGGAGTCCTGACATGAGCACTATCTTCGATCTTGGTGGCAAGGTCGCCATCGTCACCGGCGCCAATACCGGCATCGGCCAGGCGATCGCGCTGTCGCTCGCGGCGGCCGGCGCCGACATTGCGGCAGTCGGCCGCACCCCAGCGGAAGAGACCGTCGAGAAGGTCCGCGCACTCGGCCGCAAGGCCGAGATCGTCTCGGCCGATCTTTCCAGCATCGAACCGGTGCAGCGCGTCGTCGACGAGACGATCGAGAAGCTGGGCGGGCTCGACATCCTGATCAACAATGCCGGCATCATCCGCCGCGCCGACAGCGTCGACTTCACCGAGGAAGACTGGGACGCGGTGATCGACACCAATTTGAAGTCCACCTTCTTCCTGGCGCAGGCGGCCGGGCGGCACATGCTGGCGCAGGGCAGCGGCAAGATCGTCAACATCGCCTCGCTCCTGTCGTTCCAGGGCGGCATCCGCGTGCCGAGCTATACTGCGTCCAAGAGTGGTGTCGCCGGCCTCACCAAGCTGCTGGCGAACGAGTGGGCGGCCAGGGGCGTCAACGTCAACGCGATCGCGCCGGGCTATATCGCCACCAACAACACCGCCGCGCTACAGGCCGACGAGACCCGCAACCGTCAGATCCAGGAACGCATCCCGGCCGGCCGCTGGGGCGACCCCAGCGATATTGGCGGCGCGGCCGTGTTCCTGGCCTCGCCGGCGGCCAATTACATCCATGGCCATGTCCTCGCCGTCGATGGCGGCTGGCTGGCCCGCTGATATCCCGTCCTGCGCCCGTTCCCTAAGGGGGGCGCAGGACACCCCCGATCCAAGAGGAGGGCTCAGCCTCCCGACCCATCACAGGAGGACGGATGCCCGATATCGACCGGCGCACGGCGCTGACTGCCACGGGCCTTGCCGGCCTGGGTCTCGCCCTTCCCGCTGACGCGCTGGCCCAGACGGCCAACAGCCTCGATGCCCGCAAGCCGGGCCTGCCGCTCAAGTCCGGGCATCTCCACATGGGCACCGGCGCCGGGCCGCAGGGGCGGATCGGCATCACCAATCTCTATCTGACCCGCGACGACCGGCCCTGGCTGCCGGTGATGGGCGAGTTTCACTTCACCCGCTTCCCGAGCGAATATTGGGAAGAGGAATTGCTGAAGATGAAGGCGGCCGGCGTCGGCATCGTCGCATCCTATATACTGTGGAACCATGTCGAGCTGGCGCCCGGCACGATCGACTGGACCGGCGACCGCGATATCGGGCGTTTCGTGCGGCTCTGCCAGAAACATGGCCTGCTCTTCTTCCTGCGGCCCGGCCCCTGGGGCCATGCCGAGGCGCGCTTTGGCGGCATTCCCGACTGGATCGCCGGCAGCACCCGCACGCGCAGCAACGACCCCGCCTATATGGCGCAGGTCGAGCGCTTCTGGCGCGGGCTGCACGATCAGCTCACCGGGCTGATGTGGAAGGATGGCGGGCCGATCGTCGGCATGCAGGTCGAGAATGAATATAATCTGGGCGGTCCCGGACAGGGCCGGGAGCATATCGCCGCGCTGAAGGCGCTGGCGCTGCGGATCGGCTTCGACGTGCCGCTCTATACCGTGACCGGATGGGACCAGACGGTCTATCCCAAGGGCGAGGTGGTGCCGGTGCATGGCGGCTATCCCGACGAGCCCTGGTCGGCGAAGACGGTGAAACTGCCGCCCAAGGAAAATTACCTGTTCCGCTTCGACAGCCGGGTGAGCGGCGACCTGGGCGCGCAGACGCGCGGCGGGCGACGCGGTGACGCCGATAGCGACATGGCAGACACGCCCTTCCTGGGCGCGGAATATGGCGGCGGCGTGCCGGTCATGTATCGGCGGCGGCCATTGCTGCAGCCGGCTGACGTGGCGGCGGCGGTGACGACGCAGGTGGGATCGGGCGTCAATCTGCTGGGCTATTATATGTTCCATGGCGGCGCCAATCCGATGGCGAACGGGCGCATGCTGGAGGAGACGCAGCGGTCGGGCGGCTATAATGACTGCCCGGCGATCGCCTATGACTTCCAGGCGCCGATCGGCCAATATGGCGAGGTCAATCCGGTGAGCGCGGCGCTGCGCCCGCTCCATTATTTCCTGGCCGAATATGGCGAGACGCTCGCGCCGATGACGGTGCATGCGCCAGCCGTGCTGCCGACCGACAAGGATGACCTGAAGACACTCCGCTGGGCGGTGCGGGCCAAGGGCGACACCGGCTTCCTGTTCGTCAACAATCATGTCCGCCAATATGGCACGGCTGCGCATCCCGGCACGCAGTTCAATGTGACATTGGCCGGTAGCACGGTTCGCCTGCCAAGCCGGCCGGTGACGATCGCGCCGGGCGACAATTTCTTCTGGCCGATCGGCATGGATCTGGACGGGGTGCGGCTCGACTGGGCGACGACGCAGCCGGTGACGCGCATCGCCGACAGGGACGGGCCGATCCATGTGATGGCGGCCTGCCTGCCCGGCCCGGTGGAGCTGGCTTTCCCGGCGGGCACGAAGGTCGATGCGCCGGCGCGCAGCGAAGGCGGGCGGGTGATCGTGCAGGTGCCCCCATCCGCGACGCGCCCGGTGCGGGTGACCGGCGCGGACGGGCGATCGGTGCGGCTGCTGCTGATCGACCGGGAGGCGGCAAAGCGCATCTGGGTCGGCGAGATCGGTGGCGAGCGGCGCGTGGTGCTGAGCGCGGCGGATGCGCTGTTCGGGCCGGACGGGCTGGAACTGCGCCAGCGTGGCGAGGCGCGTTTCGCCTGGCAGATATTGCCCGGCAAGGCGGCGATGATGACGGCGAAGGCGACAGGGGTTGCGCCCCTGCCCTTTACCCAGACGCGCGAGGCCGGCACGGCGCCGCCGATCGAGATTGGCGGACCGGCCAAGGCGGCGATGCAGCCCCTGCCCGAGGCGCACAAGGCGGCGGCGGCCTTTAGCTTCACCATTCCCAAGGATGTTCTGGCCGAGGGTGGCGACGCTTTTCTGGAGATCGACTGGCGCGGCGATATCGGCCGGCTGTTCGATGGCCCCGACATGCTGGACGATGCCTATTGGGACGGACGGGTCTGGCGGATCGGGCTCAAGCGCTTTGCCGCGCGGCTGGGGCGACCCTGGACGCTGACGGTGATGCCGCTGCGCGCCGATGCACCCATCTATCTGGATGATGCCGCGCGGGCGAAGCTGCCGGCGGGGGCACAGGTCGCGACGCTGGAGACGCTGCGCATCGTTCCGGAATATCGCATGGAGGTGAAGGCATGACCCGTTTCACGCGGCGCGGCACATTCGGCCTTGCCACCCTGCCCCTGCTGGCCCGGCCGGCGCTGGCCAAGGTGAGCAAAAATGGCGCACGGCCCGGCCCCTATCTGATCGGCGCCGACATAAGCTGGGTGCCCGAGGATGAGGCGGCTGGGGCGCGCTATTTCGTGGACGGGGTGCAGAAAGACCCGATCCTGATCCTGCGCGATGCCGGATTCAACGCGATCCGGCTGCGCATCTTCGTCGATCCGGCCAAGGGCTATTCCAGGCGGGAGCCGGACAAGGGCTGGGCTGGCCTCGCCCAGACGGTGAAGCTGGGCAAGCGCGTGCGCGACGCCGGCATGGGGCTGGTGCTGAGTTTCCATTATAGCGACACCTGGGCCGACCCGGAGCATCAGGGCGTGCCGGCGGCCTGGGCCGGTTATGACCTGCCGGCGCTGGCCAAGGCGGTCGAGGCGCATACCCATGACGTGCTGGTGGCGATGCGGGCGGGCGGCGCGCCGGTCGACATGGCGGTGATCGGCAATGAAACGAGCTTCGGCATGTTGTGGCCCCATGGCCGGGTGAAGCTGTCGACGTCGACCGGCAATCCGGTGACCGACGCCAATCATGCCAAGGTTGGCGAGGTTGGCGGGTTCGACGGCTTTGCCGCATTGCTGCGCGCGGGGATTGCCGGTGCGCGCCGGGCCGAGCCGGGGGTGGCGATCCAGGTACATAATCATCTGGGCCGGCACTGGCCGATCGTGCGCGAATGGACCGATGCGCTGATCGCGCGGCAGGTGGATTTCGATGTGGTCGGCTTTTCCTGCTACCAGCAGCGGGCGCAGGGCGACTGGGCCACGACCTTCAGCGAATATGTGAAGCGCTATCCCGACAAGGGGCTGCTGGTTGCCGAATATTCGAGCCGCAAGCGCTATATCAACGATCTGGTCCATGCCCTGCCCGGCAAGCATGGCTGGGGCAGCTTCATCTGGGAGCCGATCCGGCACCAGGAGGCGATTTTCGACCAGGACGGGCATAATGCCGGCGAAGGGGCCAAGCCCGACCTGATCAGCCAGGGGCTGAACGGGGCGGAGGCGCCGGGCGGACTGGCATCGCAGCAGCCGGTTGCCCCCAAGCCCGAACCGACCGGGCCGATGGGCCATGGCGGCGACTATGTCGCCAACAAGCTGCTCGACCTCTACCCGCAAATGGCCAAGGATTATCGCTGATGAGACGGCGCGACTTCACATTGGGACTGGGCGCGCTGGCGCTGGCGGGGTGCGCCACCCGATCGGCGGCGCGCGCCGATGATCTGCTGGTCTTCGCCTATTTCACCACCGGCAAGGGCGAGGCCGACGGCCTCAAACTGGCGGTGAGCGAGGATGGCTTTGCCTTTCGCACGCTGGCGGACGGGCGCAGCCTGCTGGTGCCGCAGGTGGGCGAGAAGAAGCTGATGCGCGACCCCTATCTGTTCGCGGATCAGGGCGTCTATCATCTGCTGTGGACCACCGCCTGGGAAGGGGTGACGATCGGCCATGCGACCAGCCGCGATCTGGTCCACTGGTCGCCGCAGCGCGCCATCCCGGTGATGCAGGACGTGCCGGGCACCCGCAATTGCTGGGCGCCCGAGGCGGTGCGCGATCCGGCGACCGGGCGGCATATCCTGTTCTGGTCGAGCACGGTGGAGGGCCGCTTCACCGAAACGGCGGGGACGTCGGAATCGGGCTATAATCATCGGCTCTGGTCGGTCAGCACCAGTGATTTCGAGACGTTCAGCGCGCCCGCGCCGCTTTATGATCCCGGCTTCAGCGTGATCGACGGGACGTTCGCGCAGGCTCCGGGCGGCGGTCTCTATCTGATCGTCAAGGATGAGACGGTGCAGCCGCCGCATAAATGGCTGCAGGTGGCGAAGGCGGACAGCCCGACCGGGCCGTTCGGCCCCCTGTCGCCGCCCTTCTCCCCCGGCTGGGTCGAGGGGCCGATGAGCGCGCAGGTCGGCGATGCGCTGCTCTGCTATTATGACGTCTACAAGGAGGGGCGCTGGGGCGCGGCGATGACGCGCGACATGGTCAACTGGACCGACGTCAGCGCGCGCCTGACCATGCCGGCCGGCGCGCGCCACGGATCATTGCTGCGCGTTCCCCGCGCTCTGGTTGCCGGCATCGTCTGAGGTCCAGCCGCCGCCCAGCGCCAGGAAGATGGCGATCTGGTCCTGCACCAGCTGGACGCGGGCGGCCGCGGCCGAGGATTCGGCGCTGGCGAGGCTGCGCTGGGTATCGAGCAGGTCGAGGAAATCGCTGCGGCCAAAGCGAAACAGCTTGTTCGCCTGCCCCGCCGAGACATTGGCGCTATCGCGCGCGCGATCGAGCGCGGCGGCCTTTTCGGCGTCGCGGCGATAGGTTTCGAGCGCGGTTTCGGTCTGGCGCAGCGCTTCCAGCACGCTGCCGTCGAAGCTGGCGAGATCGGCCTGCACCTGGGCATCGGCCTGGGCGATGCGGGCGCGGACCACCGGGCGGTTGGGGAAGGTCCAGCTGATGAGCGGGCCGAGGCTGAAGCCGAAGGCGGAGCCGGAGCCGAAATCCTTGAGCGGGCCGGACAGGCCGACCGAACCGCCGATGCTGACCTGCGGATAGAGATCGGCCATGGCGACGCCCAGGGTCGCGGTGTCGGAGGCGATCATGCGTTCGGTCTGGCGGATGTCGGGGCGGCGGCGGATCAGGGCGGTGCCATCGCCCACCGGCAGCGGCGCACCGAGCGACGGCAGGGTGGTGCAGCCTTCCACGTCCCTGGGGTAATCGGCCGGCGGACGGCCGAGCAGGGTGGCGAGCAGATAGAGGCCGCTCTGGCGCTGCGCCTCATAGACGGGCAGCGTCGCCTCGCTCTGGTCCACTGCCGCCTGGGCGCGGCTGACGTCGAAGGCGGTGCCGCGACCGCCCTTGAACAGGCGCTGGGTGGCGTTGAGCGTATCGCGCTGGAGCGAGACGACCCGGCGATTGACGCCGAGCGCATAATTGGCGGCGCAGACCTGGGCATAGGCCTTGGCCGTGGCGGCGGCGACGCTGACGCGGACATAGTCGCGCGCGGCGGTCACCGCCTCGACATTGGCACCGCTCGATTCGATCGCGCGGCGGATGCGGCCGTTGAGGTCGAGCGGATAGGAGGCACTGAGGCCGAAATCATAGCTGACCGAGCCGGGCAGATGCTGGGTCACGCCCGACGGACGCGCCAGCGTTTCGCCGCCGCTGATCGTGGTGCTGATCTGGCGCCCCGCCTCGGTCTCGCGCAGCACGGCCTGTGCCGCGGTCAGATTGGCGTCGGCGACGCGCAGGTCGGTATTGGCGGTCAGTGCCTCGGCGATCAGTGCGTCGAGCCGAGGATCATTATAGAGCTTCCACCAATGATCGGGCAGGTCGGCATTGCTGAAGCCCGCACCCTGGGCCGACTGGAAATTGCCCTGCGCGCCCGGTGCGGTCGCGGCCGAATGTTCGGGCGGATGATAATCCGGCCCGGCGGTGGCGCAGGCGCTGAGCGCCAGTGCCATCAAGGATGCAGCAAAGCCCTTACGCATGGCGGCAGCTTCCCGGCTTGGCATCCTTCTTCGCCGGCTCGACCGTGACCGTGGCGGTGCGGCCGGAGATCAGCGTGATATTGGCCGGCACATTGGTGAGCTTCACCCGGACCGGGATGCGCTGGGCGAGGCGGACCCAGGAGAAGGTCGGCTCGACCGTGGGCAGGAGATTGCCGGAGTCGCTGCGGGTCGAGTCATTGATGCCATAGGCGATGCTTTCAACCTTGCCGTGCAGATCCTGCTTCTCGCCCATCAGGCGGACGGTGACCGGCGCGCCGACGCAGACCAAAGGCAGCTTGGTTTCCTCGAAATAGCCCTCGACCCGCAGGCTGTCGCTGTCGATCAGCGCCATCGCCTGGGTGCCGGCGCCCAGATAGTCGCCTGGGTGAAGATCGAGATTGGTGACGACGCCGTTGACCGAAGCGCGGACCTGGGTGCGCTTGAGGTTCAAGGCGGCGGCATCGCGCGCGCTGCGCGCCTCGGCCAGCGCGGCCTGCGCCGTAGCGACGCGGGCGACATTCTGTTCATGGCTTTCCTTGGCGACGAGATCGCCCAGCGCCAGATCGCGGGTCGCCTCGCGCCGGGCCTGGCCGAGCGTGGCCTGGGCGCTGGCGATCTGCGCCTCCGCCTGTTCCAGCGCCAGCGCATAGCGCGGCGTGTCGATGACGAAGAGCAGGTCGCCCGCCTTCACCTGCTGATTGTCGCGCACCGCGACCGAGGTGACGAGGCCGCCAATATCGGGGGTCACGCGCACCACGTCGGCGCGCACGCGGCCGTCGCGGGTCCAGGGGCTGCGCTCATAATGGTTCCACATCCACACCGCGACGATGACGGCGAGGATGACGATGATGATGGTGGCGGCGCTGCGGATCAGCGTCCCGGTCAGGCGGTTCATAGGCGGATTCCCAGCATCGGAACGAGAATGGACAGGCCCCCGAGCGTCAGCACGAACAGGCTGAGGTCGACGAGGGCCCGATAGGCAAGAAAGCGGTAGAAGCCGAACGCCGCGATCAGGCGGGTGAGGCCATAAGTGAGGATGAGCGCTGCCAGCGCCAGCGCCAGCAGCGTGGGGAAGAAGACCCCGTCGATGGACAATTCGCCGGTCATGCGGGAACTCCGGTCAGGGGGGTCTTTGGGGTCAGGGGGGGCATGCGATAGCCGGCGCTGTCGGCGAAGAGATTACGGCGCAGGCTGACCAGCGCCAGGATCGCATCGCGGCGGACCGAAGGCGCGGGATTGGCGGCTAGGTCGCCGATGGCGCTGTCGATATCGTCGAGCAGCGCAGGGTCGGCCGCGGCTGGCGCATCGGGATCGAGCCGGCGATAATGGTCGGCCACGCCGCCCAGCACCCGGCCGAGTGGCTCGCCTTCATCCAGCGGCAGGTCGACGCGGAGCTGGCGCAGCTCGCCGATGGCGACACCGGTGCGCAGGTCGCGCAGCGCATCATAGAGCGGCTTGCCGCTGTCCGTGCGAATGGCGGCAAGGCGCGGGGCGAGCAGCGCGATGCGATCGAGCATGCGGTTGATCCAGCCGCGCACATCGGGCTGGGTCATGAGGTTGGCGCGGGTGGCGATATCCGCCCAGCCGGCGCGCACGGTGCGGCGCACGGCGCGCTCCACCCCGGCCGATTGCAGCAGGCCGGCCATGATGATCGCGAACCAGATGCCGACAAGCTGTGCCACCGAGCCGTTCACATAGGAGGCGAAGGCGCTGACATAGGCACTGGAGAGCAGCACGGGGCTGCCGAGGCCGAGCAACGTCGGCAGCGCAATGCCCATCCAGCGCGGCGAGGCCATCATTGCGCCCAGCACCAGCAGCGGCGGCGCATAGGCCATGGCCAGCATCGCGAAACCGTCGAGCCGGGGCATGATGGCATAGCCATAAAGCGCGCCGAGGAAGGTGGCGATGATCGTGCCGATCATGAAACCCTTGAGCGGGGCGAGCGGATTGTCCGACGCGGAGAAGAGGGCGAGGAAGACGCCGGCCAGCATCACCGCGCTGCCGCCGTCATGCCAGCCGCTGCCAATCCACAAGGCACAGCCGATCGTCACCGTCATGAAGGCGGCGAAGGCGCCGCGCGCGGCGCCGGCATAATCGCGATGCAGTTCGCGGTTGCGACGCCCCTCCAGCAGTTCGGCGACGCGCGGCGTCACCGGGCTGCGGCTGTGGGTCAGCATCTGGTCGAACAGGTCGCGGCAGTCACGATGGACGGCGATCAGCGTGCCGAGGCGGGAATAGAGGCTGAGCCGCATCATGCCGGCCCAGTCCATATGGCTGTCGGCCGCCGGTTCCAGCGCGGCGCAGCGGTCGATGAGCGCCTGGGCGCCGGCGGCGCGGGTGGCGCTGTCGGTGCCGGGATGATCGAGCCAGTCGCGCGCATCGGCGATCAACTGTTCGACCTGTGTCGGGACGACGCCGCCATTGGCCTGTTTCAGCATGGCCAGCCGATCCTCGACCGCGGCGCCGAGCGGCAGCAGCAGCGAGAGCTGGTCCTGCATCGCGCGCACGGTGCGGACGCGCGGCGCGAGGCGGCTGATGTCGAAGGGCAGATGGATCGACATCTGGTGCAATTCGGTGACGTCCTGCGCCAGGCGGCGGCGTTCGGCATCAAGGCCGGGCACCGGATCGGTCGCGATCGCGTCGCGCGACCAGCGTTCGGCGTCGCGCAGCATGGCTTCGACGCGGGCGAAGAGGTTGCCGGTGATCGAGCCGGGCAGGACGACGCCATGGACGATGCTGCCGCAGGCGATGCCGATCCAGATTTCCTGCACGCGCAGGGTGGCGACGGTGAAGATGGTCTGGGGCGAGTCGACGTCGGGGAAGACGATCAGGCAGGCGCTGTAGCCGGCCAGCACGAACATGTAGGAGCGTGGTGTGCGATCGAGCAGCGAAACGAAGACGCAAAGCGCCAGCCAGGCGGCCATGGCAAGGGTCAGGAGTTCGGGCGAATTGACCAAGGGCGGGACGATCGCGACCGAGAAGGCGGCGCCGACGATGGTGCCGATGGCGCGGAAGATCGCCTTGGAAATCACCGCGCCGGCGAGCGGCTGGGCGACGATATAGGAGGTGAGAAAGGCCCAATAGGGGCGTTCCAGGCCAATGCTGAGCGCCACATAAAGGGCCAGCATCGCCGCCAGGAAACATTTGACGGAGAATAGCGCGGCGGGAACGCCGAGGCGCTCGCTCCAGGCTGACAAAGCGGCCTTTTTCATGACTGGCCCCGGCGCTCCCCGATACGGCGTCGCAGCAGTTCTAACAGATTGACGGCAATCTCGATATCCGCCTCTGGCACACCATCGAGCAGGTCGTTGCGCATGTTGCTGAGCCGCGTTTCGATGCGGCCGACCAGGTCGCGGCCGGAGGTGGTGAGCGACAGGCAGTTGGACCGGCGGTCCTCCGGATTGGGGGTGCGCTCGATCAGGGCGGCGGCCTGAAGATGGTCGAGGGTGCGGACCAGCGAAGGCTGGGTGATGCCCAGCACGTCGGCCAGTTCGATCTGGCGCACATCGGCGCCCAGCCGATCGAGATAGAGAAGACACCAGCCAGCGGAATTGGAGACGCCGAATTCGGCCAGGGTGGAATCGGCAAGCTGGCGCCAGAGGCGCGCGATCTGCGGCATATTATGCGCCAGGGCGCGCTGAAGGTCTGTCCGATTCACGAACGCTTAGATAGCTAACTAATTTTACAGTGCAACGGGTCGGCCATGAATTTTTGGTAATGTCGGCTGCGGCCCGGCATGAACCGGGCCGCAGCCGATCGGGATTATGCGCGACGCGTGCCGGTGAAGGGCGCGGCACCGAAGGCGCCGAGCTGCATCGTGCCGGTCAGGCTTTCGCCGGTGATTTCGGCTTCGCATTCCAGCGTCATCGGCATGGGGATAGTCATTTCCATCTTCCAGGTCAGCTTGTTGCCGGCGACCACGCCATCCTTGACGTCGAGCGAGCCCATCATGCCGGCAAAGGTGCCGTTGAAACGGTCGCCCGTGCTGATCACGGTGAACACGCCGGTCTGTTCGCCCAGCGGGGTCTTAGCCACGCAATCATAGGCACCATCCACTGCAGCCATCTCACTTCTCCTTTACGTTAGCGTCAATCAGCCAATGTGCCCATTTCCACCGGCAGGCCAACCGCGTCAAGCTGGGGCTTCACCAATTTCGCATCGCCGACCACGACCCAGATCAGCCGATCGGGGTTGATCGCCTCGCGCGCGGCCTGATCCATCTGCGCCGCAGTGATCGCGCGATAGGTTGCCGGCAGGGTGGCATAATAGTCGTCAGGCCGGCCGAGCAGATTGTTGCGCATCATCGCCGAGAGCAGGTCGGACGAGGTTTCGAAGCTGCCGGGCAGCGACAGGATCTGGCCATTGATCGTCTGATCGCGCTCCGCCTGGGTCGTGCCCTTGCTGCTCAGGAAATCCTTGATGTCCTGGCGCGCGGCGATGATCGATTCGCCGGTCTTGTCGGTCTGGACCGGGGCGTAGACCAGCAGCGGGATCGTTTCCTTGACGCCGGGCATGCCGGTGCCCGCGCCATAGGCCCAGCCCTTCGCCTCACGCAGGTCCATGGTCAGGCGCGAGGTGGTGCTGCCGCCCAGCACCTCGTTCGCGGTGATGAGGGTGACCGGATTGTCGGTGCCCGCCTTGTTGGTGAGCTGGCCGGCGAGGATCATCGACTGCGGGCTTTGCGGCTTGTCGATAAGGACGATGCGCGACGGGCGCATCATGCGGTCCATGCGGAACAGCTTGGCGCCCTTGGCAATGGCCGGGGCCTTCCAGTCGCCGAATCGCTTTTCGAGCAGCGGCAGCAGTTCAGCGAGCGTCGTGTCGCCGGTCGCGAAGATGGTCGCATTGTCCGGGCGCATCCATGTGTCATGGAAGGCGACCAGATCGGCGCGCGTCACCGCCTTCACCCCGCTTTCGGTGCCCGAACCGGTGAAGGGAATGCCATAGGGATGGGCCTGACCATAGAGCATCGGCGGCAGCATGCGCTGGGCGATGGCCATGGGCTGGGTCTTTTCCGCGGCGATGCGGGTCAGCATCTGGCTGCGCAGCCGTTCCACTTCCTTAGGATCGAAGGCAGGGTTGCGGATGATGTCGGCGAGCAGGCCGAGCGAGGCGTCGAGATTGGGCTTGAGCGCATAGAGGCCGACATTGGTCGCATCCATGCTGTTGGCTGCGCTGATGCCGGCGCCCAGCCGTTCCTGCTCCTCGGAAATCTGCACCGAGTTGCGGCTGGTGGTGCCTTCGTCGAGCAGCGCGGTGGTGAGCGCGGCGGTGCCGAGCTTCTGCCGGTTGTCGGCGGCATTGCCCGCATCGAAGGCGACCGAGACCTTCACCACCGGCACGGTGGCGCGGCGCGAGAAGACGACCGACATGCCGTTGGAGAGCTTCGCGCGCTCGACCGGCGGGAAGACCAGATCCTTGACCGGCTCGATCGGCGGCTCGGCAACCTTGGTCGGCGGCGGGGGCGTGCCGGCCTTGGGCGCGGGGCCATTGGGATCGCGGAAATGGGCGGGATGCATGGTGGCGCTGCCCGAGGGCGCATTGCCGGCGAGCGCATTATCCTCGGCCGAGCGTTCGCCGGGCGACACGGTCAGGCGGAAGACCGGGCGGCCCAGCCATTTGCGCGCGGCGGCCGAGACGCTGGCGGGCGTTGCGGCGGCATAGATGGCGAGATCCTTCTTATATTTGCCCGGATCGTCGGAATAGACCGCGCCTTCGGCCAGGGTCACCGCCTTGCCGGAGAAGCCGCCGACCTTTTCGAGGCCGCCGATCGTGCCGGAGAGCTGCTGGGTCGCGGCGCGCAGCACCTCGTCCGCACTCGGCCCCTTGGCAAGATAGTCGGCGAGCAGCGCATCGAGCCGCTTGCCCACGGCGACCGGATCCTGGCCCGGCTTCACGTCGACGGTGATCTCGACCATCGACAGCTTCTCGAACGGCTGGATGCTGGCCTTGACCGCGACCGCCACCTTCTCATCGCGGACCAGCATATTGTCGAGGCGCGAGGAGCCGAGGCCACCGAACACCGAGAGGGCAAGGTCAAGCTGCTGCAGGTCGGGCGAATTGACGCCGGGGACGATCCAGTTGCGGTAGAGGCGGGTGGCAGCGACATTGTCGTGCATCACCTTTTCCACATCCTTGTCGAGCGTCGGCACGGTCGCGTCGACATCCTGCGGCGCGGGGCCGGAGGCGATGTTGCCGAACCATTTTTCGACCTTCGCCTTGGCGGTCGGCACGTCGATGTCACCGGCCAGCACCAGGGTGGCGTTGTTGGGGCCGTAGTGAGTCTTGAACCAGCTCTGGACGTCGGCCAGGCTGGCCGCGTTCAGATCCGCCATCGAGCCGATGGTCGAGTGGCGATAGGGATGGCCTTCGGGCAGCATGCCGGCGAGCTGGGCATATTCGACCAGGCCATAGGGCTCATTCTCGCCCATACGCTTTTCATTCTGGACGACGCCGCGCTGGGCATCGAGCTTGGTCTGGGTCACGGCGCCGAGCAGATGGCCCATGCGGTCGGATTCCAGGAACAGCGCGCGATCGAGCGCGCCGGTCGGCACCGTTTCGAAATAATTGGTGCGGTCGAACCAGGTCGTGCCGTTCCAGTCGGTGGCGCCGATATCCTCCAGACGGCCGAAGAAGGGACCGTCGGCATTTTCCGAGCCGTAGAACATCAGATGTTCGAACAGATGGGCAAAGCCGGTCTTGCCGGCGGGCTCGAAGCGCGAACCGACATGGTACCAGACCGAGACGGCGACGATCGGCGCCTTGCGATCGGTATGGACGATGACCCGCAGACCGTTGGGCAGGCGAAATTCCTGATAGGGGATGTCCACCGCCGAAACGAGGCTGGAGAGCGGCGCGGGCGCGGCGGCTGCGGTGGCCGGCGCGGCCTGCGCGGCGGAACCAAGCGGCGCGAGCGCAAGCGCGGAC
Organism: Sphingobium sp. IP1; assembly: GCF_002708645.1. Taxonomy (NCBI): domain Bacteria; kingdom Pseudomonadati; phylum Pseudomonadota; class Alphaproteobacteria; order Sphingomonadales; family Sphingobiaceae; genus Sphingobium; species Sphingobium sp. IP1. The sequence continues at coordinate 36,089 of NZ_NOIW01000006.1, read as the reverse complement.
AGGCCGAGCATCAGGGGAAGCCGGCGGGACATGCGGGTAAGGATCATGAAGGCCTCTAGGACAGGAGGGCAGTCGATGCGGCCGGAACGAACTCCGCCGCGATGGCGCGCAGCATAGCGGGGCGTGATAGCGGCGCAATACGCATGATATCGACAAGCGGAGGCTGGACAGCGACGGGGCGCAGCGGCAAGTCTGCACGCCATCATCCATAGAGACGGAAAGTCCCCGATCCCATGAAACGCCTGGCCCTGCTGGCCGCCACCGCCGCCCTTGTGCTGCCCGCCGCGCTTCCAGCGTCCTCGGCCGCCCAGACCACCGCCCCTGCCCCGTCCGATACGCCGACCTTCTCGGCCGCCGCCGTGCGCGCCCATGTCGAATTCCTGGCCGACGATCTGCTGAAGGGCCGAGACACCGGCAGCGAAGGCCATGAAATTGCCGCCCGCTATGTCGCCAGCCAGTTCGATGGCCTCGGCCTCAAGCCCGCCGGCGACAATGGAAGCTGGCTGCAGCGCATCGGCTTCCAGAAGACCGAGCGCGCCAAGACGCCAGGCACGCTGACCGTCACCGGCCCGGCCGGCACCAAAAGCTTCACCCATGCCGGCGACGTGCTGATCGGCATGAACGCGGCCGAGCCCAAGCTGGACGTGTCGGCGCCGCTGGTATTCGTGGGCTATGGCCTGGAAACTGCGCGGCTCGGCCTCAACGACTATGCCGGGCTGGACGTGAAGGGGAAGATCGTCGTCACCCTGCGCGGCTATCCCAAGGGGCTGCCGAGCGAGGAAGGCGCGCATCTGTCCGCCACCAAGGGCAAGATCGCCGAGGCGCATGGCGCGATCGGCATGCTGTCCATCGGTACCCTCCAGTCGATGAAGGCCCGCCCCTGGAACCGCATGGTCCAGTTCGCCGACGAGCCCGACTTCACCTGGGTCTCGCCCGAGGGCGTGCCGTTCGACGCCGCCCCCGGCATCCGGGTCGGCGCCAGCCTGGACGACGCAGCAGCGCAGGCGGTGTTCGCCGGCGCACCGACCAGCATCGCCGCGATCCGCAAGATCGCCGACAAGGCCGGCGGCAAGCCTAAGGGCTTTGCGCTCAAGTCGACTGCCCAGATCCAGGTCGAAAGCGTCAGCGAGCGGGTGACCAGCCCCAATGTCGTCGCCATCCTGCCCGGCAGCGACCCCAAGCTTAGGCAAGAATATGTCGTCCTGTCGGCGCATCTCGACCATATCGGCATCAGCCCGGCAAAGCCGGGCGATCCGGCCGACAAGGACCGGATCAACAATGGCGCGCTGGACAATGGCGCCGGCATCGCGACCATGCTGGAAGTGGCGCGCGCCATGGCCCAGTCGCCCAACAAGCCGCGCCGGTCGATCGTCTTCCTGGCCTCCACCGGCGAGGAGAAGGGCCTGCTGGGCGCGGACTATTATGCCCGCCACCCCACCGTGCCGGGCAAGCAGATCGTCGGCAATGTCGACCTCGACATGCCGCTGCTGCTCTACCCCTTCACCGACGTGATCGCGTTCGGCGCCGACCATTCGACGCTGGGGCCGATCGTCGCCAAGGCGGTTGCGCCGATGGGGATCAAGCTGGCCGCCGACCCGATGCCGCAGGAAACCATCTTCGTGCGGTCGGACCATTATATGTTCGTGAAGCAGGGCGTGCCCGCCGTGTTCCTGGCGACCGGCTATGCCAATGGCGGCGAGAAGGCCTGGGGCGAATTTCTGAGCGGCGCCTATCACCATCCCGGTGATGACATGACGCAGAAGATCGACTGGGACGCCGGCGCCCGCTTTGCCGAGGCAAATTATCGCATTGCACGGGTTATGACCGATAGCGACACCCCGCCGCAATGGTACAAGGCGGACTTCTTCGGCGATCTGTTCGCACCGGAAGCGGCCAAGGCGCCCAAGCAGTAAGATAAATATGCAAGGGGCGCGGATTTTTTGCCCGCGCCCCTTGTGTGTCATTTTTGCAACATTACATCGCCAGCAATGCCTTGAAGGGGATGCTAATGAACCTCGAAAAATTCACCGACCGCGCCAAGGGTTTCCTCCAGTCGGCGCAGACCGTTGCGATCCGCATGAACCACCAGCGGATCAGCCCCGAACATCTGTTGAAGGCGCTGCTGGAAGATGAGCAGGGCATGGCATCGGGCCTGATCAAGGCGGCGGGCGGCGATGCCGCGACCGCGCTGCGCGAGACCGATGCCGCGCTGGCCAAGGTGCCGGCGGTATCGGGCAGCGGCGCGCAGCAGACGCCGGGCCTGGACAATGATGCCGTGCGCGTGCTCGATTCCGCCGAGCAGGTGGCGCAGAAGGCGGGCGACAGCTTCGTCACCGTCGAACGGCTGCTGCTGGCGCTGACGCTGGCGACGACCACGACAGCGGGCAAGACGTTGGCGACCGCCGGCGTGCGCGCCGAGGCGCTGAACGGCGCGATCAACCAGCTGCGCGGCGGCCGCACCGCCGATACGGCGGGCGCGGAAGACCGTTATGATGCGCTGAAGAAATTTGCGCGCGACCTGACCGATGCGGCCAAGGCCGGCAAGCTGGACCCGGTGATCGGCCGCGACGAGGAAATTCGCCGCACCATCCAGATCCTGGCGCGTCGGACCAAGAACAACCCGGTGCTGATCGGCGAGCCGGGCGTCGGCAAGACCGCGATCGCGGAAGGGCTGGCGCTGCGCATCGCCCATGGCGACGTGCCCGATACGCTGAAGGACCGCACCTTGATGGCGCTCGACATGGGCAGCCTGATCGCCGGCGCCAAATATCGCGGCGAGTTCGAGGAGCGCCTCAAGGGCGTGCTCGACGAGGTGAAGGGGGCGGACGGCCAGATCATCCTGTTCATCGACGAGATGCACACGCTGATCGGCGCGGGCAAATCCGAAGGCGCGATGGATGCCGGCAACCTGCTGAAGCCGGCGCTGGCACGGGGCGAGCTGCATTGCATCGGCGCGACCACACTCGACGAATATCGCAAATATGTCGAGAAGGATCCGGCCCTCCAGCGGCGGTTCCAGCCGGTGTTCGTCGGCGAGCCGACGGTCGAGGACACGATTTCGATCCTGCGCGGCATCAAGGACAAATATGAGGCGCATCATGGCGTGCGCATCGCCGACGGCGCGATCGTGGCGGCGGCGACCCTGTCCAACCGCTATATCACCGACCGTTTCCTGCCCGACAAGGCGATCGACCTGATGGACGAGGCGGCGAGCCGCATCCGCATGGAGGTGGAGAGCAAGCCCGAGGAAATCGAGAATCTCGACCGCCGGATCATGCAGCTGCAGATCGAGCGCGAGGCGCTGAAGAAGGAAAGCGACCAGGCGTCGAAGGACCGGCTGGCCAATCTGGAGACCGACCTCGCCAATCTGGAGCAGCAGTCGGCCGAGCTGACGACGCGCTGGCAGGCGGAGAAGGACAAGATCGCCAGCGAGGCCAAGCTGAAGGAGCAGCTCGACGCCGCGCGGCTCCAGCTGGAACAGGCGCAGCGCGGCGGCGACTATGGCAAGGCCGGCGAGCTGCAATATGGCACCATCCCGCAGCTGGAAAAGCAGCTGGCAGAAGCCCAGGGCGCGTCCAAGGGCGCGATGCTGCGCGAGGAAGTGACGGCCGAGGATATTGCCAGCGTCGTGTCGCGCTGGACCGGCATTCCGGTCGACCGGATGATGGAAGGCGAGCGCGAGAAGCTGCTGGCGATGGAAGCGGAACTGGGCAAGCGGGTGATCGGCCAGGCCGATGCCGTGCGCGCGGTGGCGACCGCCGTGCGCCGCAGCCGCGCGGGTCTGCAGGATCCGAACCGGCCGCTGGGCAGCTTCCTGTTCCTTGGCCCCACGGGCGTCGGCAAGACCGAGCTGACCAAGGCGCTGGCCGGTTTCCTGTTCGACGACGAGAGCGCGATGGTGCGCATCGACATGAGCGAGTTCATGGAGAAACACTCGGTCGCCCGACTGATCGGCGCGCCTCCGGGCTATGTCGGCTATGAGGAAGGTGGCGTGCTGACCGAGGCAGTGCGGCGCCGGCCCTATCAGGTCGTGCTGTTCGACGAGGTCGAGAAGGCGCATGGCGACGTGTTCAACATACTGCTGCAAGTGCTGGACGATGGCCGCCTGACCGATGGCCAGGGCCGCACCGTCGACTTCACCAACACGATCATCGTGCTGACGTCGAACCTGGGCAGCCAATATATTGCCGCCCAGCCCGACGACGAGCCGGTCGAGAAGGTCGAGGACCAGGTGATGGAGATGGTGCGCAGCCATTTCCGCCCCGAATTCCTCAACCGCCTGGACGAGATCATCCTGTTCCACCGTTTGGGGGCCGGCCATATGGCGCCGATCGTCGATATCCAGGTGGCGCGGGTGCAGAAGCTGCTGAAGGACCGCAAGGTGGTGCTGAACCTGACCGACGGCGCGCGCGCCTGGCTGGGCCGGGTCGGCTATGATCCGGTCTATGGCGCGCGACCATTGAAGCGGGCGGTGCAGCGTTACCTGCAGGATCCGCTGGCCGACCTGATCCTGCGCGGCGAGGTGCCGGACGGATCGACGGTGACGGTGGAAGATGGCGACGGCGCACTGAAGCTCAGCGTCGCATGACGACAAAGGTGGCGGATTTCGCGCTGGCCGATGGGATCGACATCGACCGGCTACGATCCGACTATCAGCGCGACGGGCATGCCCGCATCGGTCCCTTCCTGACCGATGCGGCGGCCCGCGCGCTGGCCGCGCATCTGGACACGCGCGAGGATTGGCGGATCGTCCTCAATTCGGACGAGAAACTGTTCGAGATCGATCGCCCGACAGCGCAATCGATGACGCCGCAGCAATGGGGCGCCCTGAACCAGGCGGTGCATGAAGCGGCCCGGCATGGCTTCCAGTTCCGCTATGGCAGCATTCGCGTGCCCGACGAGGAGCAGGCGCGTCGGCAGTCGTCCCATCTGCTCGACGCCTTTGTCCGCTTCATGACGGGGCCGGAAGTGCTGGCACTGGTCCGGGCGATCACCGGCAGCGAGGCGATCGGCTTCGCCGACGGGCAGGCAACCCGCTATGTCAGCGGCGATTTCCTGACCGGCCATGATGATGGGGTCGCGGGCAAGAATCGGCACGCCGCCTATGTCTTTGGCCTGACCGAGGGATGGCGGACCGAATGGGGCGGCTTGCTGATGTTCCATGGTGCCGATGGCAGCTTTTCCGGCCGGGCTCCGGCCTTCAACAGGCTCGATCTGTTCCGCGTGCCGCAATTGCACAGCGTCAGCTATGTCGCGCCTTCGGCGGGTGCGGCCCGGACGTCGGTGACCGGCTGGTTCCGGTCGGCGATGGGGTGAAGACGGCGACGGCGCACTGAGACCCAGTGTCGGCTAAGTCGGGCGCGCCGCGCGCCAGTTGGTCCTGAAAGGAGGGCGGCCCCGCAAGGGAGGGCCGCCCTTTTATATTATCTGGCTTAGAAGCTTGCCTTCGCGCCGATGCGGAAGGAGCGGCCCAGGATCGCCGACTCGCCAACCACCGGGTTGTAGAGATAGGCGCCATAGGTGGTCGCATCGATCGGCGGCTTGTTGTTGAAGACGTTCATGACGTTGGCATAAAGCTCGAACTGGTCGTTGACCTTGATCGTGCCCGTCATGTCGACGCTGATGAACGACTTCACGCGGCAGCCCTGATAGGCGTCGCCATCATAGTTGGTCGGCACCAGGCTGCAGTCGCCGGCGGTGCCGCCCTGATCCTCGGCCGAATAATTATAGCCATCGGTGTAATAGGCGGTCGCGCTGAGCGAGGCCTTGCCGAAGTCCAGCGTATTCTGCCAGCTGCCACGCCATTGCTGCGTGCCCGAACCGGCCGTCAGGTTGAAGTTGCCGAGCGTGTCGACATAATGTTCAACCGTCCCGTCGGGATATTCGGTGTTCAGCTTGATGACATAGGTCGCATCGATCGAGGTCGAGAAGGTGATGTTGTCGCTCAGGCGGAACTTGCCCATCGCGTTGAAATCGATACCCGACGTCTTGATCGTGTTGGCATTGATGAAGCTGCCCTGCACGAAGGCGATGCGGCGCTGCGAACCGGTATGTTCCTGATCGACTTCGTCCGGGATCACCGTCACGCCATCATAGGAGGTTTCCCCGGTTGCGTAATAGTTGGCGATCGCGTTCGAGAAGTTCACCGAGGTGATCGCGCCGGTCTTCTTGATATTATAATAGTCGACGCTGAACGACACATTGTTGAGCGGCTGGAAGGTCGCACCAAGCGTGATGTTGCGCGACTTTTCCGCCTTCAGGTTCGGGTTGCCTACCGTCGTCTGACCGATCGAATAGTTGGTCAGATAGGTGTTGGGACCGGTGCCGGCCGAGTTCAGATGCTGGTCGATGAATTCCTGCGGCATCGAACCGATCGACTGGGTGACATAGCCGGTGGTCGGCAGGGCGCCCATTTCCGCAAAGCTGGGGATGCGGAAACCCTTCGAGAAGGTGCCCCGGAACATCAGTTCGCGGATCGGCTTGAACTTCGCGCCGAACTTGGGCGAGAAATTGTCCTGACCGGTCGAATAATGGTCATAGCGACCCGCCGCCGTCAGTTCGAGCTGCTCGACGATCGGCGCGCTCAGTTCGAAATAGGCGGATTCGACGTCGCGATGGCCCTTGGCGCCGAAGGCGTTCAGGCGGAAATAGCGCTCGGTCTGACCATCATAGTCGGGATTGCCGCTGGGATTGTTGAGCGATTCATAACGCGCGGCGACGCCGACTGCGACCTGCAGCGGACCACCCGGCAGGTCGAACACTTCCTTCGAAATGCTGGCCTGGCCCTGATAGAGCTGGGTCTTGCTGTGGTTGATCTGGGTCGGGGTCAGATAGTCGAGCGTCTCCTGCGAGGTCGCCGACGGGTTCATGAAATTATACGAACCGTCCGCGATCACATCGAGCAGATGCTGGATATAGACATAGCCCTTGGCCGTGGTCTTCAGCTTCGAGACCATGGCGGTGCCATCGACCTGATAATGCCAGTCGTTGCCGAAATCGCCCTTGATGCCGGCAGCGGCGCGAAAGACCTGGCTGACCGATTCATTATATTCGGTGCTGGTCGGCAGGCGGCCGATGATGGCGGCTTCCTGACCCTGGGCGGCATAGGGGTTGTTCGGGTTCAGCGTGCCGTTGCTGGCGTCGCAGTTGGCGGTGCCGCGGGCGCAGACATAGACCGGCAGGCGCAGCAGGCCAGCGCCGGTCGAGGTCGAATAGGCCGAATAGTCGATGCCGGCCGGCGCATTGGCGCGAATGATCGAGGCAAGGCCGGTATAGGAGGACTTGCTGTTCTCATAGTTGAGTTCGAGATAGGCTTCGCCACTGTCGCCGACGATCTTGGTGAAGCGGCCCGAAATGCCCCAGCGCTGCTGTTCCGGCAGAACCTGGCTGTAGTCGTGGGTGATGTCCTGCTGGCAAACGGTATGCGGCGCAGTTGCATTGGCCGCATATTCCGCGTCGGTCAGCGTGTAGGGATTGAGGCTGCCGCAGCCGGCAGCGGCGTTCAGCAGCTCGTAACGGCCAGTGCCTGCGCCGGTGGCGGCATCGAACGGACGGACCATGAAGACATTGGTCGCGGTCGACAGGCCGGTGAAGCCGATGCTGGGGTCGACGCCATTGGCCATGTTGTTGGGACCGCAGACGCCGTCATGACAGATGCCCGACAGGTCGTCGCTGTTGTAGGGATAGCCCAGGTCCTTGTTATAGACCGCAGCGCTCTTGAGATAATGGGCGCTGACATAGGCGTTGAAGCCCTGCTCGGCGAGGTCGCCATAGCCATAGGTGGCCGACAGGCGCTGGTTGGCGCCATAGCCCTTTTCGGCGACGCCGGCTTCGGCCTGAAGGTGCAGGCCCTTCACTTCGCGCTTGGTGATGATGTTGACCACGCCCGCAACCGCGTCGGCGCCATAGGTGGCGGACGCGCCGTCCTTCACCACTTCGACCCGATCGACGATGGCATCGGGGATGGTGTTGAGATCGACGAAGTTGCGCGTGCCGTCATCGGCCAGCGGATAATAAGCGGCGCGCAGGCCGTCGAACAGCACCAGCGTCGAGGAGGTGGACAGGCCGCGCAGCGAGACCGCCGACGCACCACCGGCAAAGGCGCCATTGGCCGAGAAGCCGTTGGTCAGTGCCGGGCCGTTATTGGCCGACAGATTCTGGATACCTTGCTGGACCGTGGTGATGCCGCGGATCGCCAGATCTTCCGACGACACGGTGGTGATCGGCGAGATGGTTTCCTTGTCGATGCGGCGCAGCAGCGAGCCGGTCACGACGATCGTGTCGTTCGCGCCATCATCGGCCTGGGGGGCGGCATCCTGAGCATGGAGGGGCGCCTGGAACAGCGCGGTGGCGAGAATGACGGGCGCGACTCCGGCCCGCAAGAATGCGGCAATCGATGCGTTCTTCAAATTTCCAGTCCCTTATCTGGAGCGGCAGATTTGTCTGCCTGCTGTGACCAGTGCGACCCTGCGGAACCACAAGGCGGGGCATGGGTGCGCCCCATGGAACCGGCTGTAAACCCGGTTGCGTTACGAAACGTTACGATTTTTACAAATGTGCAACATTACAGCAACACCATTACGGTGTTGAAACTAAATGAAATTCTGTGGAATGGCGGCGGCGCGAGCGCTCCAAAACCCCCAGATTATCGGTATTTTTGTGCAACTGGATGAGACGATCGACGGCTAGAACCATCGATTGCGTAGTTATGTTACCAAGCTCTACCGCAAAAATTGTCGCGCCAGAAACTGTTCTAGGCAGAGGAGATAATCGCAGACGATAGAGGATAAATGACGAGCAAACACGAAAACGGGAGCGTGCGCCAATGGCATCCGCTCCCGTCGATCAAATGCAAATCGTCGCTTTCACCTATGATGGGCGACGGACACTCTTATCCATTGGGATTCATGCCGGCCCGGCTACGGGTGATCATATCATCTGCGTCCCGATTTTGCTGCTCGCTGATCGCCCGCCACTCGGCATTAGTCTTGCAGACACGCTCCTTGCGCACCAGCGAGCCCGTGACCTCCAGACGGCGGCAACGCACGGCATTTGGATCATTCCGATCTAGCTTCGCGTCCGCCGCAGGGGCCTGCGCATCCACGACGACGCTGCTGCCGAGCAGCGTCAGCCCCAGGGTCAGTTGAACCAAAAACACCTTCATGATGAAACTCCAGCCATCGGTTCGGTCGAACCGAAATCCATGCAATAATCCTGATATAAATGCCGCATCACAGCAAGTCACAACTGCGTTGCGCGTCCTTATTCCGGCGGCCGATGCGAACTCTGATCTGCAGCTGCATAATAGCGAGCCAACAATTGTTGCTCCAGCGGCGTAAGATGCGGATTCCAAACGTCAAATATCAGGACAGCCCGCAGGGCGTCACTTTCATTCCACGCTTCATGCTCGATCGTATCGTCAAACGCAAAGGCTTCGCCCTCGACCCAGGCGCGGGTTTCACCACCAACACGGAAGCGGCAACCGGGCGGCACGATCAGCGGCAGATGGATGATCGTGCGGATATTGGTGACGCCGGTATGCGCCGGAATATGAGCATGCGGCCGCAGCAGCGAGAAAAAGGCCGAAGGGGCACGTCCATCGATGTCGCTGCGCGGCAGCGACTCCAGGATGGCGGCCGTTTCCGGGCATAAATCGCAGACCGCATCATTGCGACGACCATATTCCCACAGGAAACAGGCACCCCAGTCAAGCGACTGGTCCAGTGCCGTCCATTTGTTCGTCGGCGTTCCATCTTCCAGCCGGACATAAGGGCGGAGCAGGTCATCGCCATTTTCAAGCAGGTTGAGCAGTTCGGCGCGGATCGCATCGGTTTTCGCCTCAAGCTGCGCCATCCATGGGAAGTGAGAGCGGTCGAAAAATTCATCGGCTGGCAGAAACGGAAAATGAAGACCCGAACATTCATTATGATAGATGCGCCGACGCCCCAGCAGCCGGTCCATGCCCGCCTGGAACCGTCGTGTCTCGGCAGGATCAAGCCCATCCATAGCCGGCTGAAGCGCGGCATCCATTTCTTGCGCGAAACCCGACATCCGCTGTGCAACGAAGCTGCGGGCTTCGGCCAAACGATCAGCCAAGGCTGGCGGCAGATCGTCATAAGCCGACGCCAGTGCAAGGACGTTGCCCCAGCGCTGAGTCGCAGCCGCCAACTCTCCTGCCCGCTCCTCCCATTCCGCCAGCCTTAGCTGGGCCATAAAATGAGTCTGGTCGAGCGTGACCACCTGTGCCAGCGCCCGCCGTTCGCCATCGCTGTTCCCCGCACCGCGGGCCGCCGTCGCAAGATTCATCCACAGCGCCGGCTCCTTCGGATCAAGCTGCGCCGCCCGCTCGAAAAAGCCAAAAGCTTCTTTAGCTTGCCCCATTGTAAGGGCCAGCATGCCACGCCGATTGAGCAGTTGCGGCGAACTGTCTGCCTGCCGCAATGCGGCGTCCAACTGCCGCGCTTCCTCGGCGCGATCCCCCCGGCTGCGCGCACCATCGGCAGCGCGCAAATAGTCTTCCACCATTGTCGTCATCATCATTCCCCCTGCACCGAAACTGCCCAAGGGCCGGCCATCCGGCAACCCGAAATCGGCGGTCGGACGCTTGTCGTTCCGAGGGGAGCATGCGATGGCTGCGGCAATGAATGACAAGGTCACCGACATGGGCGCGATCGCCCGCAATCCGGCCTGGCTGGCGCACCGTTACGATGAACGACAGGACCGGCTTCATCTGATCCATGTGGACCGCGAACAACGCGCGTCCGCAACGTTCCTGACCGACGAATATCTGAAACCCGATCCACCATTGGTGGTTACCCGCAGCGCAATGCTGGCTGAGGCGCGCGCTCCGGCGCCGATACATTTTATCTTTCACTCGGCCTATTGCTGCTCCACGCTACTCGCACGCGCGCTGGATCGACCGGGCGTGGCTTCGACGCTTAAGGAACCCGTTCTGTTGAACGACATGGTCGGCTGGCGCCATCGGGGCGGCACGGGACGGCAGATCGCGATGGTGATGGATCAGGGGCTGGGCCTGCTTGCCCGTCCGTTCGTGGCCGGCGAAGCCATGATCATCAAACCCTCCAACCTCGTCAACGGGTTGATCCCGGCGATGATGGCGATGAAGCCGGATGCCAAGGGATTATTGCTCTACGCGCCGCTGGAACAATATCTCTCCTCCATCGCCCGCAAGGGACTGTGGAGCCGCCGCTGGGCGCGGGAATTGCTGATCAAGCAGATACGCGACGGCGCCATACCCTTCGGCTTTGAACAGAGCGACTATCTGGAACTGACCGACCTGCAGGTGGCTGCAGTGGGATGGCTGGCCCAGAAGGCGCAATTTGCCGCACTGCTGCAGTCACTCGGCCCTGATCGTGTGCGATCCCTGGACAGCGACCGGCTGATGGCTGACCCGGCCGGCAGCATGACGGAACTGATCCGCCATTTCCGCCTGTCGACCGACGACGGCGGGATCGATGCGATATTGGCCGGCCCCGCCTTCACCACCGACAGCAAGACGGGCAACGCCTTTGGCAGCGAACGGCGCAGCGACGACAAAAGGCAGGCGATCGCCGCCCATGGCGAGGAGATCGCGATGGTGCTGCGCTGGGCCGAGGAACTGGCGACGCGGTTTGAAGTACCGATGCAACTGGACCATGGCCTGACCGGATAAGGCGAACCCGCCGGCCCAGCGCCGACGCAATATCGATTGGACAATAAAAAAGAGGCGGATCCTGCGATCCGCCTCTCTTTTTGTTCAGATGGTTCCGATCAGGATCAGAACTTCATCTTCGCGCTGACGGCGAAGCGACGGCCCAGAGCGTCATAGGTCGACGGATAGGTGTTGCCGCTGTTGTAGGCGGTCGAACCAACCGAACCACCCAGGATCGGGGGCTTCTTGTCGAACATGTTCATGACGGTGAAGGTCAGGGTCACGTTATCCGACACGGCGGCGCGGGCCGTCAGGTCGAAATAGTCATAAGCCTTGATCTTGCGGAACTGCGAGTCAACCACGCAGCCATCCGGATCCGCACCGGCCGGGTCTTCGCAACCCGAGTCCAGACCGGCCTGGATATCGTCAGCCAGCTGCTGCGGCTCGAACTTCACATTGTCGATATGGCGCCACAGGAGCGACAGGTCGACATCACCGAAGGTGAAGGTCGTGCGCTGCGACCAGGAGAACTTCGGCTGGATCGAGGCGCAGTTGACCGAATAGTAGCCAACGCAGTCACGGCTCGCCGATTCCGGGCTCGACTGGAAGGTCGAGCTGTTCGTCCAGTTGCCGTTGAACGACAGGTTCAGCGTCGCGAAGTTGAACTCATGCTTGTAGTTCAGCGACAGATCGATGCCGTCGGTCTTCAGGCGGCCCAGGTTCGACAGCGGCATGTACAGGCCGGTCGCAACCAGACCGTTCATGCTGCCATCTTCACCGCGACCGATGTTCAGACAGGCGGCGCTCGAGGCGCTGGCTGCGGTGACGTTGCCGAAGCAAGCGTCCATCACGTCGCCCGGAGTCGGGGTGGTGATCGCGTCCTTCACCTTGATGTTATAATAGTCGATGGTGGCGTTGAAGCCCGGCAGGAAGGTCGGCGTGAAGGTGGCGCCAACGCCCCAGCTGTCCGAAGTTTCCGGCTTGAGGTTCAGGTTGCCGCCGCTCAGGTTGTTCACCTGCGCAGCCGACGGCTGCTCGATCAGACCGATGGTCGAAGCAGGCGCGCCCTGAGCGATACAGATCGCCGTCAGGTTGGCATTGCCGACCGGGTTGGTACCGGCGCAGGGGTCGGAGGCCAGGTTGGTCAGGCCGATGGTCTGCGGGGTGAACAGTTCCGAAACGTTCGGCGCACGGACGGCGCGCGAATAGTTGCCACGGAACTTCAGGTCAGCGACCGGAGCCCAGCTACCTTCGAACTTGTAGGTCCAGGTGTCGTAGCTCGGGCTGCTCGGCGCGTCGACCGAGTAGCTGGAGTAGCGAACGCCAGCGCCGACCGACAGCAGCTTCGCGAAGGGACGGTCTTCGATCAGCGGGGCAATCAGTTCGCCATAGGCTTCATAGACGTCGAAGCCACCGTCGACGTTCGGCTGGGCACCGCCAGCACCGCCCAGATCGTTCGCCTGCGACAGCAGGTCGGATTCGATCGACGCGGTATACTTGCGATATTCGCCACCGACGGCGAAGCCGATCGGGTTCGACGCCAGCGGCGAGGTCACGCCGAAGTCACCGCTCAGGGTGGCGTGCGCCTGGGCCAGGGTGGTCTTGGTGGTGATCTGGCTGTTGGCAGTCAGATAGTCGACCATGTCCTGCGTGATCGAACCGGTCGGGCCGAAGATGTTCAGCGGAACGCACGTATCCGACCCGTCAAGGCAGGTGGTGGTGTTGGTCGCCAGCAGCGCGTTACGAACGCGCGAGTTGAGCGTGTAGCCCTTCTGCGTCTGAACCTGCTCCGATTCGCCATAGGAGCCACCGACGTCCCAGCTCAGGTGCGAGCCGATGTCGCCCTGGAAGCCCAGTGCATAGTCAAAGAAGGTGGTCTTGAATTCCGAGATACGCGGACCAGCTTCGACCGCACGACGCGACAGCGTGGTGCTGAAGGTACGGTAGTTCGGATCGTTCGGATCCGTTGCAGCGGCAGCAGCCGAGCACTGCGCGGCGGTCAGGCCATTGCCGTTACAGAACTGGTTGCGGATGCCATCAGTCAGATAAGGGTTGCTGTAGGGAACCACGACCGAAAGGCCAAAGGCGCCCGACGGAGCGATGATGGTGTTGACCGTGTTCTTCGAGAACATGCCCCGGGTGTAGGCCTTGACCGAGTCGCTGATCTCGTAATTGGCCTGACCGAACATGTTGAAACGCTTAAACGGCGTCTGGAAGATGTTGTACGGGTTGAAGTTGTAGCGCGAGTAGGTCGGAACCAGCGAGCTGCCGTCCGGAGAAACCTGCAGCGTACCGCTGCCCGGCACGGTCATGCGCGAAGGCGTGGCAGTGCCCGAACCCTGGCACGAGATACACTCTGCAAGATAGGATTCCAGATAGGTGTTCGAGAAGGAACGGTCGCCCTGATAGACAGGATCGACTTCCTGATAACCGATGCTGAACACGGCATTACCGCGACCATCATCGAAGTTCGCACCCATGGTGACGTCGGCGCGGAAGGTGTTGCCGTCGCCCTGTTCGGTCAGCTGTTCCGAAACGTTCGCTTCGAAGCCCGAGAAGTCCTTCTTCAGGATGAAGTTGGCTACACCGGCGATGGCGTCAGCGCCATAGGTGGTCGATGCACCACCGGTCAGCACGTCGACGCGCTCAACGAGAGCCAGCGGAACGTTGTTAAGATCGAAAACGCCGCCCAGGCCGTAAGGCACCATGCGACGGCCGTCGATCAGGACAAGGTTGCGGTTCGAGCCCAGGCCACGAAGATCGAGGGTCGATGCACCGCCGTTGCCGTTGTTCACGGCCGAACCGATGCTGGGAACGACGCCCGGAATTTCACGGAGCAACTGTTCAGCGTTGCTGCTCTGCTTCAGTTCGATTTCGTCCGACGTGGTCGCCAGGACCGGCGTCGACTGGGCCAGGTTCGGATTCTTGATCAGCGAGCCGGTGACGATGATGGTGTCGGCGGCTTCCGCATCGGCAGCCTGCGGCGCATCCTGCGCGAACGCGGCCGTCGCGATCAGCGACGCACCGAGGATCGCCGGAGCGGCGCTGGCACGCAGCAGTGCCCTCTTCGAAAATGTCTTCACGTTTCCAGTCCCTTGCTCTGGAGTTGGGCAGTCACCTGCCTTCATGTGTACCTACAAGGGGATATGGTGCCCGACAGCGATCCCCCCGTATGGATTGGCGGAACCTGCGCGGTGGGAAAGCCGCTGTAAAGCGCGGGAAATCGCACTTTGCCGCTTTTGGACAGGGCTGTATCAAAAATGCAACAAGGCGCAACACACGCAATTTTACGCTCGCAAAGCAAGATAATTTCACGGTTATTGAAATGATTGCAGCAATGCTGCATTTGCGAGCAAATCAGCGGGCATAATATGACCCAGAGCCCATCACCGCTACACCGACCCGACCGCCCTTGACCTTCTTTCAGGCCGGTGCATGCTGCGGTCCTAATCCGGCGAGCGAGAAAGAATCATGCCCATCAAGGCCATTTCAAGCCTATTTCTTACCCTTTCCCTTTGCCTGGCGACAACCCAAAGCATCGCCGCCCCTCGCCAGCAGCCCAAGCCCGAAATTTTCACCGACCTTCTGAAATGTCGTGAAATCACGGACGACAAAACGCGCCTGGCCTGCTTCGATCGGCAGGTTGCCGCGATGGATGGTGCCGCGCAGCGCGACGAGGTGGTCGTGCTCGACAAGAGCGAACTGACCAAGACCCGACGCACGCTGTTCGGCTTCTCCTTCCCCAAATTGCCGTTCCTGGGGGGCGATGATGACAAGACGGACACGCCCGAGGCCGAAGGCCTGTCGCAGATCGAGGCGAAAATCTCAGCGGTGAAGAGCATGGGCTATGGCAAATGGCTGATCACCCTGGAGGATGGCGCGCAGTGGATGACCACCGAAGCCGTTACCGGCCGCGATCCGAAGCCCGGCATGACGATCGAAATCAAGCGCGGGGCGATCGGCAGCTTCCTTGGCAAGGTCGAGGGCGGACGCGCCGTGCGGCTCAAGCGGGTCGGCTGATCCCTATCGCGGTTGCGGCATCGGCCCGGCGAGCAGCAGCGGGTCGATGCGCGCGTCGTTCCATTTCATGCCCCAGTGAAGATGGGGTCCGGTGGCGCGCCCTGTGGCGCCGATCGCGCCGATGCGTTGCCCCTGTGCCACATGGTCGCCGGGCTTCACGTCGATCCGCGACAGATGCAGGAAGGCGCTGTTGAGGCCATGGCCATGGTCGATCATCAGCAGATTGCCCTCCAGCGTGAAGGGATGATCGGCGGCCAGGATCACCACCCCGTCCGCCGGCGCCACCACCGGCTCGCCGGTCGCGCCGGCAACATCGACGCCGCCATGATAGGCGCCCGGCTGCCCCTGATAGATGCGCTGCGATCCGAACAGGCCGGAAATCCGGCCGAGGCGCGGCCAGATGAAGGTCTGGCGCCAGCCCTGCGCGTCCGTCACCTTGTCGCGCGCAGCGGCGATCTGCTCCAGTTCGGGCTTGCGCAGGGCGAGGAAGGCCTCGCTGCTTTTGGTCGGGCGGAGCGGCACGTTGATCCGTTCCAGCCGCCATTCGCGCGGTGCGACGATGAGGGCACGATCGATCACCCGGCCATCCGACAGGCGCGCGCTGAGCTTCGCCGGCGGCGGCGCGTCGCGATCGAAGGCGATCAGGAAGCGGCCATCGGCATCGACCGGCACCAGTTGATCGCCAAAATGCAGCGCGACCGTGCCGGCCGGCGCGGTGCCGAGCAAAGTGCCGCCCTGGATCGCCGGGCCGGACAGGATGAAATCGGGTCCAGCCACCACAGCCGGCGCCGCGCGCAGCATCGCCGGGGCAAGCGGCAGCGCAGCGACCGCCAGCAAAACAGCAGCGCGACGGATCATCCGGCCGGGCGCGCCTTCAATTCCGCCTCGACCGACAAAGCGGCGCTGGCATAGGGCTCCTGTCGGGCGATCGACCAGTAGCGCAGATCCTCCAGCGGGATGCGCTGGCCGGACACGGCGCACAGCACATGGTCGCCGGCCTGCAGCACGCGAAAGCTGTAAGGCATATAATGCAGCCGGGCCGGGCGGTCGCGGTTGGACATCAACATGAATCAGGCCTTTCTGCGGCGCATCAGGAAAAGAGATCCTGCTGGCCGCCTTCGACGGTGTCGCGCGGCTTGCGCGCGGGACGGGATGGGGCGGATATAGCGGGCGCGGGCGCTGCCTCAAGGGGCGCGGCGGTGTCGATCGCGGCGGCCACGGCGCCATCGGCGAAGTGCAGGCTGACCTGGCCTGCGGCCTGTGCATCGGTGACCGAGCGGATCAACCGATCGCCCGCCATCACCCGAGCAAAGCCGCGCTGCAACGGCAGATCGGGATTGACCGAGGTGAAGAGGCGCGAGAGGCGATCGAAGGCGGTGGCGCGGTCACGATAGACGCGGGTCAGATAGTCGGGGCGCAGCCGCAGCCGGTCGACCCGCTCGGCCGCGCGGCTGACATATTGGCGCAGCAAGGCCGGCCGCAGCGCGCCACTGACCTGGCCCAGATGGGCGCGGGCATCGACCAGCCGGTGGCGCAGGCCGCTGTTGAGGCCGTCGGACAGCAGGTCGAGCCGCTGCCGCTGCGGCGCGAGCAACGTGTCGGGCGTCGGCATCAGCCGCGCCTGCATCTCCAGCCGCTCGCGTGCCTGCATCGCCCCGCGCCGCACCGCCCGGCCCGAGCGCAGGCCCATTTCACCCAGCATCGCCAGCAGTTCGGCGCGGACCGGCACCGCCATTTCAGCGGCGGCCGTCGGCGTGGGCGCACGCATGTCGGCGGCATAGTCGCACAAGGTCGTGTCGGTTTCATGCCCGACCGCCGAAATGGTCGGGATCGAGCATTCGGCGACCGCGCGGACGACGATTTCCTCGTTGAAGCTCCACAAATCCTCGATCGAGCCACCACCGCGCGCGACGATGACGAGATCGGGCCGGGGCAGCGGGCCGCTGCCGTCCATGGCGGAAAAGCCGCGCACGGCGCGGGCGATCTGTTCGGCTGCGCCCTGCCCCTGGACCAGCACCGGCCAGAGCAGCACCTGGGTCGGGCAGCGATCGGCCAGACGGTGGAGAATGTCGCGGATCACAGCACCAGTGGGCGAAGTGACGACGCCGATGGTGCGCGGCAGGAAGGGCAGGCGGCGCTTGCGGTCGCGGTTGAACAGCCCTTCGGCCGCCAGCTTGGCCTTGAGCTTTTCGAGCAGCGCCATCAGCGCGCCTTCGCCCGCCAGCTCCATCCGGTCGATCACGATCTGATATTTGGACCGGCCGGGATAGGTGGTGAGCTTGCCGGTGGCGATCACCTCCACCCCGTCCTGCGGCTGGAAGGCGAGCCGCTGAGCCCCGCCCTTCCACATCACCCCGTCGAGCACGGCATTGTCGTCCTTGAGCGCCAGATAGAGATGGCCCGAGGCCGCGCGCTTGAAGCCGGAAATCTCGCCGCGCAGGCGGACATGGCCGAAGCGATCCTCGACCGTGCGCTTCAACAGGCCCGACAATTCGCTGACACTGAGCGGCGGCGCGTTGTCCCCCGCCCTTTCCTCGGCTAACAGGCGGCCCGAACTGTCATAGGCATCAAATTCCGGGGACATGGCCGAGATGAACATCCTTCTGCTTGGCGGCGGCGGCCGCGAACATGCGCTGGCGTGGAAGCTGGCACAATCGCCACGCCTCTCGACGCTCTATGCGGCGCCTGGCAACCCCGGCATAGCCCAGCATGCCACGCTGGTCGACCTCGACGCGACGGATCATCGCGGGGTGCTCGATTTCTGCACCCGCCATTCGATTTCGCTGGTGGTGATCGGGCCGGAAGCGCCTCTGGTCGACGGCCTGGCCGACAATCTGCGCACCATGGGCGTCGCCGTGTTCGGCCCCGACAAGAAGCCGGCGCAGTTGGAAGGCTCCAAGGGCTTCACCAAGGATCTGTGCCAGCGCGCCAACATCCCGACCGCCGGCTACATCCGTGTCACCAGCAAGGATGGCGCGATCGCCGCGCTCGACGATTTCACTTTGCCGGTGGTGATCAAGGCCGATGGCCTGGCCGCGGGCAAGGGCGTGATCATCGCCGAAACGCGGCAGGAAGCGCTCGACGCGCTCGACACCATGTTCTCCGGCGCGTTCGGCAAGGCTGGCGAGGAAGTGGTGCTGGAAGAGTTCATGACCGGCGAGGAAGCGAGCTTCTTTGCCCTGACGGACGGCAGCGCGATCCTGCCCTTTGGTTCGGCCCAGGATCACAAGCGCGTCGGCGATGGCGACACCGGCCCCAATACCGGCGGCATGGGCGCCTACAGCCCGGCGCGCGTGCTGACGCCCGAACTGGAGGCGCAGGTGATCGAGCGGATCATCAAGCCGACGGTCGAGACGCTGGCGGCCGAAGGCATGCCCTATTCGGGCGTGCTCTATGCCGGGTTGATGCTGACTGAGGAAGGCCCCAAGCTGATCGAATATAATGCCCGGTTCGGCGACCCCGAATGCCAGGTGCTGATGATGCGCTTCGACGGCGATCTGGTCGAATTGCTGCTGGCGGTGGCCGAAGGCAGGCTGGCCGAGCAAGGGCCGGTCGCGCTGGCGGATCGCACCGCGCTGACCATCGTGATGGCCGCCAATGGCTATCCCGGCACGCCGGAAAAGGGCGGCGCGATCAAGGGGATCGACGCAGCCGAAGCACAGGGCGCCCGCGTCTTCCATGCCGGCACGGCGGAGAAGGATGGCATGATCGTCGCCAATGGCGGCCGCGTGCTGAACGTCACCGCGACCGGCGATACGGTGGGCGCGGCGCAGGCCGCCGCCTATGCCGCGGTCGACGCGCTCGACTTCCCGACCGGCTTCTGCCGCCGCGACATTGGCTGGCGCGAGGTCGCCCGCGAGGCGCAATAAGGGCCAAACCGGCGCGGGATCGGGACATGTCCCCCTTGTCCCGCGCCGCCAAGCGTCCTTAAATAGGGCGACATATCCATTCCGGGAGGCAAAGGGCGATGCAGGAATTCTTCATGGACTATGGCCTGTGGCTGCTGATCGCGCTGCTGGTCGTGATCGGCCTGGTGTTCCTGCTGTCGGGCAAGGGCAAGTCGGCTGCGGTGGAAGACCCCGCGCCGGTGGCACCGCCCGTGGCCGCCGAGCCGATTGCCGAGCTCGCGGTGGCGCCGCTGGTGGCCACGCCCGATCCGGTGCCGGTCGTCGATCCCGTGATCGTCGAGCCGGTCGCGGTCGAGCCGGTGATCGAGAAAGCCCCTGCGCCCGCCCCCGTGGTCGAACCGGCCCCTGCACCGATCCCGGCATCGCCTGCCGTCGCGGCACCGAGCGATGACGCCGACGACCTGCTGAAGCTGAAGGGCGTTGGCCCCAAGCTGGGCGCCCTTCTGACCGATCTAGGCGTGACGCGCTATGCCCAGATCGCCGGCTGGAGCGACAGCGACATCGCCGCGATCGACACGAAGCTGGGCAATTTCAAGGGACGCCCGGTGCGCGACCAGTGGATCGACCAGGCCAAATATCTCGCTGCTGGTGACATTGCCGGTTTCGAAGCGAAATATGGCAAGATCTAGATCGTGATCGGTTCCGGTTGCATGGCGACCGGGGCCGGCCTGCGTTGCGGCACCGCGCCCAGCAACAGGGGCGGCAGTCGCCCCTGCCCCGCAAGCGCGCTGGCGATGTAAAGCAACAGCACCGCACCAGCGAGAATGACGGCGCCATGCGGGTCGAGCATCGCCACCAGCCCCATCACCAGCGGGTGCCAGAGATAGAAGAACAGGCTTTCGCGCCCGATCCGGTTGATCGGGCCGAAATGCAGGCGCACCGCCGACACGCTGGGCAGCAGCGCGATCAGCGCCAGACACATCAGCAAGCGGGCGGGCACGAAGGCGAGCGCATTGCCGGTGCCATACAGATCCGACCACCAGAACAGCCCCAGCGCCCCGACCAGCAGCACGGGCCATAGATAGCGTTTGGGCATGCCCCGTTCGGCCATCAGCATGCCGAAGAAGAAATAGACCGGATAGCGCAGGAAGCGGCTGTCGGGCGACAACAGGCTGCCGCCGACCGCGCCATGGTCGAGGCCGAAACTGTACATGGTGGCCAGGCTGACGGGCGCGCCGATCGCGAGCAGCAAGAGCGGCGAAAACGGCAGCAATCGGGTCACTAGGATCAACAGGAACAGCGCCGGCACATACCAGAGATGAAAGGGCGGGCGCAGCAGCAGGTCGAGCGGCGTCTGCCAGGAAAGCAGGCCGCCGCTGGCGAGCCAGTAGACGAGCATTGCCACCGCCCAAGGGAGCAGCATGCGCCGGCCATAGCGGCTGAACATCTCACCGGTCGGCATGGAGCGGGTGCGGGTGACGTTGAGCAGATAGCCGGAAATGCCGATCATCAACGGCATGCGAAAACCCGAACCGATCCACAGCAGGACATGCTGCTGATGCGTCAATTCCATCGCGTGCCCGCCCATGACGAGCAGGATCAGCAAGCCTTTCAGCAGGTCGACCGACGGATTCTTGGTCACGTTATGCTCACAAATTGGGCATTGAAACGATAGCGTTACAAGATTGCCATTATCTTAAAATCTGCGTCCGCTCATTCCGCCGCAGCCATCTTTTCTTAAGGAAAATATCGTTTAGACTTCGGCCATTAGCAGGAAGGTCGCCGTCATCTTGCAGAGACTGGATTCCCCATTGGGCAAGCGTCTGCTGGCCCTGTCGATTTTTTGCGTGATAGTCGGGGGCTGGTTCGCCTTCACCCATTATCGCGACGCCAGCCAGACCCTGCCGGATGGGCAGGGACGCGAGGGGCCGTGCGCCCTGTGGTTCGTGGGCAGTTCGTCGATCAAGCGCTGGACCAGCCTGGAGAAGGACATGGCGCCCTGGATCGCGCATAATCGCGGCATCAACAGCGCCACCTTCAACGAGATATTGCCGCGTTTCGCCAATATCGAGCCGGGAACGCCAAAACCGGCGGCGATCATCCTCTATGCCGGCGAGAATGACCTGGCGGGCGGACGACAGCTGCGGCCGATCTTCCACGATCTGGCGCGCTTCCTGGAGATGCGGACGCAATTGCTGGGCGATGTGCCGGTCATCATATTGTCGATGAAGCCCAGTCCGGGGCGCTGGGCGATCTATCCGCAGCAACAAATCTATAATGATGCGACCCGGCGGCTGATCCCGCACATGCAGAATGTCCATTATGCCGACATCACCACCCCGCTGCTGAAGGACGGCAGGCTGGGCGACAATTATCAGGCCGACAAGGTGCATATGAATGCGGCCGGCTATCGCATCTGGACCGATGTGGTGCGGGCCAAGCTGAACGACGTCCTGCCGGAGAAGTCGGTGAAGGCCTGCGCCGGCTGATCAGGCCTTGCCCAATATCTCCTTCGCACGCGGCGCGAGGCGGGCGGCGGCGGCGGCATGGATGCCCGGCGCCGCACAGAGCAGGCCGAAGGCGACCGGCTGTGGCCGATTGAAGGCGAGCGGATCGCCCAGCGCATCGGTGACGATGGCGCCGGCCTCCTGCGCGATCAGGGCGGAGGCGGCAACGTCCCATTCATTGCCCCAGCGCACGGTGGCAACCAGATCAGCCTCATCGGCGGCGACCATCGCCATGCGCAGCGCGATGCTGTTGGGCTTGTCCACGGTAACGAGATCGCGGTCGGCGCGCGGCAGTTGGTCGGCGGGGACGCGGGCGCCGGGCAGCATGGTGCGATTGCCGGCATGGAGCCGCACGCCGTTGCGGGTCGCCCCCTGCCCTGCCTGCGCAATCCACAATTCCTTGCGCGCGGGTGCCGCCAGGATGCCCAGACGGACCGCGCCATCCTCGACCAGGGCGACCGAGACCGCCCAGCCGGGCCGGCCGCGCAGATAGTCGCGGGTGCCGTCGATCGGATCGACCACCCAGACGCGCGATACGCCCAGGCGATGCACGGTATCGGCCGTTTCTTCCGACAGCCAGCCGGCCTGCGGATCGATCGCCGCCAGCCGTTCGCGCAGCATGACGTCGATTTCCAGGTCCGCCTCGCAGACCGGATGGCCGGGCACTTTTTCCCACTGGCGCACGCGCGTCTCGCCATCGGCCCATAGCGCCAGCGCGCGATCGGCCGCATCGGTGACCGCCGCGACGACGGCCGGCAACAGAGGCTCAGCCGCCGGCAACAGTCATCCCGTCGACGCGCAGGGTCGGCACGTTCATCGCATAGCGGAACATCAGATCATTGGCCGGCACCAGAGTGCGGAACATGTCCTTCAGATTGCCGGCGATGGTGATTTCCGACACGGCCGGGCCGACCGCGCCATTTTCGATCAGGAAGCCGGCCGCGCCGCGGCTATAGTCGCCGGTGACGCCATTGACGCCCATGCCGATCAGTTCGGTGACATAGATGCCGCGCTTCACATCGGCCATCAGTTCGCCGACCGACAGGCTGCCCGCTTCCATATGGACATTGGTGATGCCCGCGCCCGGCGCACCGGCACCGCCCCGGCTGGCATGGCCGGTCGGTTCCAGGCCAAGCTGGCGGGCCGAGGCGCTGTCCATCAGCCAGCCGGTCAGCACGCCATCCTCGATCAGCGCACGACGCTCGACCGGCAGCCCTTCGCCGTCGAACGGACGCGAGCGCAGGCCGCGCAGCAGCAGCGGATCGTCGATGATCGTGATCTTGCTGTCGAACAGCGTTTCGCCCAGCGAATCCAGCAGGAAGCTGGAGCGGCGGGCGATCGCCGGGCCGACCATGCCGCCGATCAGATGACCGACCAGGCTGGAGCCGATGCGCGGATCGAAGATGACCGGCATGACGCCGCTGTCGACCTTGCCGGGATTGAGCCGGGCGACCGCGCGCTGGCCGGCGCGCATGCCGACCGCTTCGGCATCGTCCAGATCCTTGAGATGGCGGCTGGCATGGCTGGCATGGTCGCGCTGCATGTCGGCGCCGCTGCCCGCGAGCACGCTGGCCCAGGTCGAATGGTTGGTCGCGGCATAGGCGCCGGCGAAGCCATGGCTGGTGGCGAGCGCGACCTGGCTGCGGCCGCTGGCGGCGCCGCCGCCTTCGCTGTTGGTAATGCCGGGAATGCTGCGCGCCGCTTCTTCCGCGATCAGCGCACGTTCGCGCAGCGCGGCGGGTTCAGGCTCTTCCTCATCGACCAGGTCGAGCGAGGGCGCGCGCTTCCTGAGCAGCCGATCCTCCGGCGCGAGGCCGGCATAGGGATCTTCGGGCGCTTCGCGCGCCATGGCGATGCTGCGATCAATCAGGGTGGCGAGCGTCGCCGGGTTCATGTCCGACGCGGAAATGCTGGCCGAACGCTGGCCGATGAAGACGCGCAGGCCGATCTCCTCGCCCTCGGACCGTTCGACATCCTCCAGCGCGCCGAGCCGCACCGCCACCGTGGTCGAGGCGTTGCAGGCATAGATGGCGTCGGCCGCGTCCGCCCCCGCCTTGCGCGCCGCCGTCACCAGATCCTGCGCGCGCGACTGGGCTTCTTCGAGGCTGAGCATAAGGGGAGGTCGATCCTGTAGTGAAGACGAAGCCGGGCCTTACGCCCTTGCGTCGGACGGGGCAACCGCGCCGCGCAGCCAATGGTCGAGCAGGTGCCAGGCAACCGCCATGCGCGGCGGCGCGAGGAAGGGCGCGTCGGGATCGCCCGCCAGCGCGGCGGCGACGCCATCGGCATCGCACCAGAAGGCATGTTCGATCTCGGTCTCGTCCAGGGTCAGCGCGGGATCGTCGCACTGGGCGACGCAGGCGATCATCAGCGAGGACGGAAAGGGCCAGGGCTGGCTCATCACATAGCGGACCGAATGAACCGTGATGCCGGCTTCCTCTTTCAGTTCGCGCGCGACCGCTTCCTCGACCGTCTCGCCCGGTTCGATGAAGCCGGCGAGCGCGGAATAGCGGCCGGGCGGCCAGCTATGCTGGCGGCCGAGCAGGACACGGCCCTCATGCTCGGCGAGCATGATCGAAACCGGATCGACGCGCGGGAAATGTTCGGAGCCGCAGGATTCGCAGCGGCGCGCCCAGCCGGCCTTGTGCGCATGGGTCGGCCCACCGCAGACCGAGCAGAAACGATGCCGGGCATGCCAGAAGACGAGGCTGCGCGCGGTGCCGTAGAGCGCGACATCGGACGCGGAGACGAGATCGGCGAGGCCACGCGATCGCGGCGTCGCATTGGGCCCCTGTTCCAGCGTCTCGACCAGATGGGCGAAGATCGGCCGGTTATGCAGATCGACGCCGAGCAGCACATGCTCCTCGATCCGGGCGTCGGGGCCAAGCGGCGCCAGGGCCAGGCCATGATCGTCCGTCACCGGCTCCAGCCCTTCGAGGATCAGCAGCCAGGCGTCAGGCGAGGCAAAAGCCTGCGCATGGAGCGCGGGATTGCTGCGGATATGATCGACCCGGTCGAGCGTGCCGCCAACGAAACCGGGCAGGCCGTGCGCTTGGGGGTCAGTTCCGTGCATCGTCCGTCAACTCCTTCATCGCCGCATCGGCCGCCCGCGCAAACAGGGTGGGTAGCCCCGCCTCGCCAATCCGGTCGCGCGGCCACCATTCGCCCGCGCCCGCCGGCACATGGTCCGGCCCCACATGGGTAGTGTGGACGCTGAGCGCCAGCGAGAAATGGGTGAAGACATGGGCGACCGGCGGATCGATGGTCTGCCACGGCGCGGCGAAGGGCGGCGTGGCGTCGGGCGCAGCGTTCCAGTCGGAACTGGGGAGCGCGCGCATGCCGCCCAGCAATCCCTTGTCCGGGCGGCGCACCAGCCAGACCTGACCATCACTGCGTTCAATCCACCAGGCATGGCCGAGGCGATGGGGCTTGGCCTTTTTCGGCGCCTTGACCGGGAAGGCGGCCGGATCGGCAGTGCGCACCGCCGCGCAATCCTGACGCAGCGGGCAAATGCCGCAGGCCGGGTTGCGCGCGGTGCAGATGGTGGCGCCCAGGTCCATCATCGCCTGGGCAAAATCACCGGCGCGCAGGTCCGGCGTGATGCTGTCGGCGGCGGCGCGGATGGCCGGCCGGGCAGCGGGCAAGGGCGTCGCTATCGCGAACAGGCGAGCGACCACCCGCTCGACATTGGCGTCGACCACCACGGCGCGCCGGCCGAAGGCGATCGCGGCGACGGCGGCGGCGGTATAGGCGCCCAGGCCCGGCAGAGCGCGCAATGCCTCTTCGGTGTCAGGGAAGCGGCCGCCATGATCGGCCACTACGGCGCGGGCGCAGGCCAGCAGGTTGCGGGCGCGGGCATAATAGCCCAGCCCCGCCCAGGCGGCCATCAGGTCGGCGTCGGCACTGGCGGCCAGATCCTCCACCGTCGGCCAGCGGACCGTGAATTTCTCGAAATAGGGGCCGACCGCCGCGACCGTGGTCTGTTGCAGCATCACTTCGGACAGCCAGACATGATAGGGATCGGCCGCATTGGCCCCCGGCGGCGCACGCCAGGGCAGGCGCCGGGCATGGACGTCATAATGGGCCAGCAGATCCCGTGCGATTTTTGAACCCGACATCTCGACGCGCATGGCGGCCCTATGCCATGTAGCGCGCCATGACGGAACGCCCCCCGACCGCGAAAAAGACGAGCCGCGCCGCGCCGCCGGCCGAGCGCCCCCGCGTGGGTGCGCCGCGCGCGATCGCCGACCTGATGCCGGAGATCGGCCGCACCGCCTTTCGCAAGTTCGGTTTCGTCCAGTCGAGCATCGTCACCCGCTGGAACGATATCGTCGGCGCCGACTATGCCGCGATCACCGCGCCCGAGTCGATCCGCTTCCCGGTCGGCCAGAAATCGGGCGGCACGCTGCAACTCACCGTGATGAGCGGCCATGCGCCGATGATCCAGCATGCGCTGCCCGACATCATCGAGCGGGTGAACCGCTTCTTCGGCTATGCCGCCGTCGCCAAGGTGGCGATGAAGCAGGGCATGGTCGGCCCCGCGCCGGTTGAGCGGCGCCCGCCGCCCCGCAACCTCAAACCCATTCCGGTCGAGCTGGGGGACTCCCTGCGCGACATCGGTGATCCGGAATTGCGCAAAGTCCTCGAATCGCTGGCACAGGGGCTTGCGAATTCGAATGGCCTGCCCAAGATCGGTTGATGCAACCCGCCCCGTCCGGGGCGATGCCTTAGGACTGCCCCATGACCAAGTTCCGCCTTTCCCTGCTTGCCCTGATCGCCGTTCCCGCCATCGCCGTCGCCGCCGCGCCCAACTGGGTCGCGCAGGTGGTGCGTTCGCCGATCGGCGGCCATGTCATGGGCAACCCCGCCGCGCCGACCAAGCTGGTCGAATATGTGAGCTATACCTGCAGCCACTGCGCGCATTTCGTGAATGACGCGAGTGCATCGCTGAAGGCCGATTATGTGAAGGGTGGCAAGGTCAGCGCCGAAGTGCGCAACGCCGTGCGCGACAAATATGACCTGACCGCCGCGCTGCTGGCCCGTTGCGGCGGCGCCAAGCGCTTCATGGGCAATCATGAGGCGCTGTTCGCCAACCAGGATGCCTGGATGGAGCAGATCATGGCGTACGACAAGGGCGCGGCCAAGCCGACCGAGCAGAAGGCGGCGCTGCGCGACATCGGCCAGAAGACCGGCCTCTATACGCTGATGAACAAGCGCGGCTTCACCAATGCGCAGCTCGACGCCTGCATCGCCGACCCGGCTTCGGAAAAGGCGATCCTGGCGATGACCGACGAGGCGTGGAACAAGGTCAAGATCACCGGCACGCCCGGCTTCGTCGTCAACGGCACGCTGGTCCAGGGATCGACCTGGGAGTTGCTCAAGGCCGCATTGCCCGCAGCCGCCCGCTGATCTAAACCGTCCCCAACTATCCATAATTCGGAGCGTCGCCCGTCGTGAAAGTCCTGTCCGGCCTTGCCCTTATCGCCCTGTCCCTGACGCTTGCCGGTTGCGGCAAGAAGGATGAGGGCAATGCAACCTCCGCCGCGCCGATCGCCGCCGTGGCCGCGCCCGCCGGCACCAGCTGGTCGGAAACCGTCGCCGAAACGCCCGAAGGCAATTTCGTGATGGGCAATCCCAATGCCAAGCTGAAGCTGGTCGAATATGGCTCCTTCACCTGCAGCCACTGCCGCGACTTCGCCCATGAATCGTCGGAAGAATTGAAGGCGATGGTCGATAGCGGCAAGATCAGCTACGAATTCCGCGTCTATGTCCGCGATCCGATCGACATCACGACGGCGCTGCTGGCCCGTTGCGGCGGCAAGGACATCTATTATCCGCTGTCGGAACAGTTCTTCGCCAATCAGAGCGCGATGTTCGAAAAGGCGCAGGGCCTGGGCGACGCCCCCTATCAGGCGATGGTGTCGGCGCCGCCGGCGCAGCGTTTCGGCCAGCTGGCCAACGCGCTGGGCCTCATTGACTATGCCAAGCAGCGCGGCATCGCCGAGGACCAGGCCAAGCAGTGCCTGGCCGACACGGCAACTGCCGAGAAGCTGGCCAAGGGCGTCGAAGCGGCCAATGCCCAATATAATATCTCCGGCACGCCGACCTTCCTGATGAATGGCGTGGTGGTCGAAAATGCCTCGTCCTGGCCGGTGCTGAAGAACAAGCTCAAGGAAGCGGGTATCTGATTGGCGCAAGGGGGGGCGACATCTGAAGGCCTGAGGCCCAAGGAGACCGGGGCGGCACCCTGCCCCGGCGTTTCCCCATGCAGATAAAACGGCTCAAGCTCTCGGGCTTCAAGAGCTTCGTCGATGCAACCGAATTGCGCATCGAGCCGGGCCTGACCGGCATTGTCGGCCCCAATGGCTGCGGCAAGTCCAACCTCTTGGAAGCGATCCGCTGGGTGATGGGCGAATCCAGCGCCAAGTCCATGCGCGGCGGCGGCATGGAGGATGTGATCTTCGCCGGCACCACCAGCCGGCCGCAGCGCGACTTTGCCGAAGTGTCGCTGCTGACCATCCAGGAACAGGGCGAGCTGTTCAACGCGGTCGATGTCGGCGCCGATGGCGAACTGGAAGTCACGCGCCGGATCGAACGCGGCGCGGGCAGCGCCTATCGCGCCAATGGCAAGGATGTGCGCGCCAAGGATGTGGCGCTGATCTTCGCCGATGCCGCCACCGGCGCGCACAGCCCGGCGCTGGTCAGCCAGGGGCGGATCGCCGCCGTCATCGCCGCCCGGCCGCAGGAACGGCGCGCCATGCTGGAAGAGGCGGCGGGGATCGCCGGCCTGCATGTCCGGCGCAAGGATGCCGAGCAGAAATTGCGCGCGGCCGAGGGCAATCTGGCCCGGCTGGACGAGATATTGGCCGACATGGACAGTCGCGCCGGCAATTTGCGGCGCCAGGCGCGCGCGGCGGAGCGCTATATTCGCCTGTCCGAACAGATACGCGTTGCCGAGGGCCGGGTGATCTTCGCCCGCTGGCGCGAGGCCAATGCCAGTGCTGAAGCGGCGCGGGCCGAGGCGAAGCTGGCCGAGGCGACGGTGGGCGCGGCGCAGGAGGCGCTGACGGCGGCCAATGTCCATAGCAGTGCGGCCGTGACCGCCTTGGCCGAGCGGCGGGCCGAGGCCTTGGCGACGCGCGATGCCGCCAGCGAATCCGGCCACCAGCTCAATACGCTGAAGGCCGAGCGTGACGGGGTGGTGCGGCGGCTGCATGACCTGGCGCAGCAGGCGGCGCGGCTGGAAGAGGATCGCGAGCGCGAGGGGACGCTGGCCAATGACGCGGCCGAGGCGATTGCGCGGCTGACGGCCGAGGTTGCGAGCCTGAAGGCCCGGATTGCCGAGACCGAGGCGATGCGTCCCGATTTCGCCGCGCGCATCGCCCGCGCCGAGGATGGTGCGCGCGATGCCGAGCTGGAGCTGGCCAGGGCGATGGCCAAGCAGGCGGGCGAGCAGGCCGAGCTGCGCGTCGCCGAGGCGGCGCTGGCGGCGGCGCGTGACCGGCTGGGCCGGGCGGAGCAGGCGATGCGACGGCTGGAGGGGGAGGCGGCAGCCTTGCCCGATGCCGCGCCGCTGGAAGCCAAGCGCGACGAGGCGGCGGCGGCGCAGGTCCGCGCCAATCACGATCGCGAGGCGGCGGAGGCAGCGATCGCGACGGCCGAGACGGAGCGGCAGGCGGCGAGCGAGGCGCGGTCGGCAGCGGAGGCGGCGCTGGCATCGGCACGGGCCGCGCTGGCGGCGCTCGACAGCGAGGCGACGGCGCTGCGCAAGGCCATCGATACTGGCGGCAGCGGCCGGGCGCGGGCGCTCGACCAGTTGAAGGCTGCACCGGGCTATGAGCGGGCGCTGGCGGCGGCGCTGGGCGATGATCTGGAGGCGCCGATCGGGGCGGAAGGGCCGCGCCGCTGGGCGGGCGCTGAAGCGTTGAAGGATGATCCCGGCTTGCCCGACGGCGCCAGCCCGCTGGCCGCGCACGTGACCGCACCCGCGGCGCTGGCGCGGCGGCTGGCGCAGGTGGCGGTGGTGGAGAAGGATAGCGGCCAGGCGCTGCAGGTCGGCCAGCGGCTGGTGACGCTGGATGGGCAATTGCGGCGCTGGGACGGCTATGTCGCGGTCGAGGGCGGCGCGGCGGCCGCCGAACGGCTGATCCGCATCAACCGGCTGGAGGCGATCGATGCTGCGCGTCCGGCAGCGGCGCAGGCGGTCGAGACGGCACAGGCGGAGCAGGCCGAGGCTGGCGCGCGTGAGAAGGCGGCAGTGGATGCGCTGGCGACAGGCCGCACCAAATTGAGCGATGCGGACCAGCGGCTGCGCACGGCGCTGCGCGCGGCGGACGAGGCGGCGGGCGCGCTGGAGCGGCTGAGCGCCAAGCGCGAGGCGATCGAGGAACGGCTGGCCGAGGCCCGGCGGGACCAAGCGGCGGCGCAGGCCGAGCATGACAAGGCATCGTCCGCGCGGGCCGCCCTGCCCGATGGTGCCGAAACGCGGGCGCAGGTGGCGGCGCTGTCGCAGGCGAGCGAGAAGACACGCATGGCGGTCAGCCAGTTGCAGGCCGATCAGGCGCTGGCCGACCGGGCACTGTCCAGCGACCGCGAGCGCATGGCGGCGGCCGATGCCGAGGCCAAGGGATGGAATACCCGCGCCGGCGAGGCCGCCAAGCGCATCGCTGCCATGGCATCGCGCGGCGAGACGGTGGTGCAGGAGCGCGCCGCGATCGAGGGCCAGCCCGAGGCGCTGGGCGCCAGCATCGCCACGCTGACCGAGGAGCGCGAGGCGCAGGTCGAACGCGCCGAACAGGCCCGCCGCGCCGAGATCGAGGCCGCAGCCACCCAGATGGCAGCCGAAAAGCGCGCGGCCGACGCCGGCGAGGCGCTGGCCGGCGCGCGCGAGGCGCGGGCGACGGCGGTGGCGCGGGCAGAGGCGGCGGACGAGCGGCGGATCGAGACCAATCGCCTGTCGGGCGAGCGGTTCGAATGCCCACCTCCGGTGCTGCCAGAAAAATTGGGCTTTCCCAGCGCCGACATCCGCATCGCCCAGAGCGAGCAGGCCGAACATGATCGTCTCTCGGCCGAACGCGAGAGGATCGGCCCGGTCAATCTGGTCGCGGCGCAGGAACTGGAGGAACTGGAGACGATCCAAGCGACCAGCCGGTCCGAAAGCGCGGAACTGACCCAGGCGATCAACCAGCTGCGCGGATCGATCGGCAGCCTCAACCGCGAGGGGCGGCAGCGGCTGCTGGCCGCGTTCGAGGCGGTGGACGGCCATTTCCGTCGGCTCTTCACCACCCTGTTCAATGGCGGCCAGGCGCATCTGGAACTGATCGACAGCGACGATCCGCTGGAGGCGGGGCTGGAGATCATGGCCCAGCCGCCGGGCAAGAAGCTGGCGGCGCTGACCCTGTTGTCGGGCGGCGAACAGGCGCTAACCGCGGTGGCGCTGATCTTCGGCCTGTTCCTCACCAATCCGGCGCCGATCTGCGTGCTGGACGAAGTCGACGCGCCGCTGGACGATGCCAATGTCGAGCGCTTCTGCGACCTGCTCGACGCGATGGTCGCCCAGACCCGGACCCGCTACTTGATCGTCACCCATAATGCGGTGTCGATGGCGCGCATGCACCGCCTGTTCGGCGTCACCATGGTCGAGCGCGGCGTCAGCCGGCTGGTGTCGGTCAACCTGCACGGCGCCGAAGCGCTGCTGGCGGCGCAATAGTTTTTGTAGTTACAAATATTGACGACTCACCGCTATTATGCGACTTTGGCAATGGCATTTTCCACCCCGCCGATAAAAAACGGATAATCCTCAACGGTGAGGTGGAATGATGAACATCAGTTTCGATCCCGCCAAACGGCAGGCAACGCTGGAAGAGCGTGGGCTGGACTTTGCTGATGCGCTTACGCTGTTCGAAGGGCCGGAACTGACAGCTCTGGACGACCGCAAGGACTATGGTGAGGATCGGTTCATCACCTATGGCTATCTCCATGGCAGGGCGGTAATTTTGGTGTGGACACCACGCGACGACGGACGGCGCATCATTTCAATGGGACATGCAAATGACCGAGAAAGAGCCAGATTTGAAAACGCCTTGGGTCGACCCAGATGATGCGCCGGAACTGGACGACCATTTCTTCACGCATGCTGAATTTCGGGTCGGTGGGAAGATTGTTCGTCCTGGCACCGGCACGCTTACCCGTCCCGGCCGGCCGAAATCGGACCAGCCCAAGCAACAAGTGACTCTGCGGCTCGATCAGGCGGTGCTGGACGCCTTCCGCGCGACCGGTCCGGGCTGGCAGAGCCGGATCAATGCGCAATTGCGCAAGGCGCTTGGCCTCTAGGAGCCGCCTTTCCGCGACTGGACCTTGTCGGTCGGCGTCGATTGTCGACTGTGGTGGCCTGATCACGGAGTTGTGCCATGGACCTGCCGCCCTTTGCCCTCGACCATTGGCTGTCGGCCTATGATTTCGCGACGCCGCCGATCGCCTATAATCTGGCGTCGAGCACCGGGCCGCGCTGGAGCGTAGCGGAGATTTGCGCGCTGGGCGACGCGCCGCTGGCGATCGACGACACCGTGCTGAGCTATGCCCCGCCAGAGGGGAGCGCGGCGTTGCGCGCGGCGATCGCCGCCTTTCATGACAGCGAAGCTGACAGGGTGGTGGTCACCACCGGATCGTCGGAGGCCCTGTCGATCTTCTTCTGCCTCGCGGCGCGACCGGGCGCGCATATGCTGATGCCCGATCCGGGCTATCCGGCCTATGCGGCGGTGGCGCAGGCCTGGGGGCTGGGAACGCGGCACTATGCGCTGACCCGCGAAACCGGCTTTGCGCAGGATGTGGATGCGATCCTGGCGCTGGTTGATGGCGACACCGCCGGCGTCGTGGTCAACACGCCGCATAATCCCAGCGGATCGGTGATGCCGCGCGCCGAGATCGCACGGCTGGCGGCGGCGCTGGCCGAGCGCGGCGTGCCGCTGCTGGTCGATGAGGTCTATCATCCGCTCTATTTCGGCGCGCCGCAGCAATCGGCCGCCGGCATCCCCAACGCCTATGTCACCAGCGACATGTCCAAGGCGCTGTCGCTGCCGGGGTTGCGGATGGGCTGGATCATCGCGCCCGACGCCGCGCAGCGCGCCCGGATCATCGATGCGCGCAGTTATTTCACGATCAGCAGTTCGCCCC
Organism: Sphingobium sp. IP1; assembly: GCF_002708645.1. Taxonomy (NCBI): domain Bacteria; kingdom Pseudomonadati; phylum Pseudomonadota; class Alphaproteobacteria; order Sphingomonadales; family Sphingobiaceae; genus Sphingobium; species Sphingobium sp. IP1. The sequence goes on along the minus strand of NZ_NOIW01000006.1, from coordinate 2,892 downwards.
TGCTGGAGCGGCTCGCGACCCATGCGCTGCAGCATAGTGGGGCCATTACCGATCGGTTGAAGGCCGTTGCGACTGTCAACATCGCTGTCCTCGACCGACTGATCGCGGAAGCCGACGGCAGGTTGCAATGGGTGCGGCCGCAGGGTGGCACCACCGCCTTCCCCTGGCTGGGCGACGGGCGCGACAGCCGGCCGCTGTGCGAGGCGCTGGCGGCGCAGGGCGTGCTGCTGGCGCCCGGCGACTGCTTCGGCCAACCGGCGCATATGCGGCTGGGCTTCGCGCAGCAGGCCGAGGGCTTCACAATTGCGGCGGAGCGGATCGCCACCGCCCTCGCCTCACTCTAGCTCCGGCCGAACCAGCCCTTCATCCGGCGGAACAGACCGCGCTCGCTGACCGGTTCGAACATCTCGTCCGGGCCTTCGGGATCGAGCACCTCATTGTCGGCGAGCCAGGCCTGGACATCGGCCAGGTCCGGCACTTCATAGGGGCGCAGGGTGCGGCCCGGCTTGGTGCGCAATTCCTCGATCGCGGCGATCAGGCCGCGCTGGGCGATCACCGCCGACACACGCTCGCGCGGCAAATCGAGATGCTCGGCGATCAGGTCGTCGCGAATGGCCAGGATCGCCTCCTGCCGGCCGTCATTGCCGGGCAGCGCGGTGTCGATCACCACGTCGCATTCGGTATCGAGCCGCATCGAGCGGTTGTTCATGTTCGACGAACCGACGCGGATCAGCCGATCGTCGACGATCAATATCTTGGCATGGACATAGATGGGGGCGCCGCGCGTGGTGAAGGGGTGATAGATGCGCAGCTTGCCATGCGGGTCGCGCTCCTTGAGCGCCTCGAACAGGCGGGCGCGAGCGGTGTCCATCGCCTGCTGTTCCAGCCAGCCATCGGCTTGGAGCGGGTTGATGATGACGATGTCCGGTCCATCCGGATCGCCGAGCCGCTTGGCGATCGCCTCGGCAATGCGGCGCGAGGCGAAATATTGGCTTTCGGCATAAATGCAGTGCCGGGCGGCCGCGATCTGGTGAAGATAGAGCTTCTCGATCTCGATCAGTTCGTCCTGATCGTCCATCTTCGGCGCGGAGCGGGCGATGGCGACGTCGACATGCTCGAAATGGACCGGCAGCGCGTCGGGCCAGCAATCATATTCGCCCTCGACCGGGGCCAGTTCATCACCGCCGGCGCCGACCCAGCGGGCGCGGGCATGGTCGCCCAGCGCCATCGCCACCGGCCCCTGCAAGGCGGTGGTCGCATCATGCCAGGGGCCATAGGGCGAACCGTCGGGATGGCGACGTCCAAGTTCGTCGTCGCGATGATGCCGCGTGTCCCAGCGGTCGCCGGTCATGTCGATGCCGCCACAAAAGGCGAAGCAATCGTCGATCACGACGATCTTTTGATGATGGGACGCGGCGGGCGGATGATGGCCGTCCAGCTTCACGGTGATGCGCGGGTGCGCCATCCAGCGCAGCGTCGTGACCAGATGCGACGGACGCGCCATCGATTTGAGCGCGCCGACATCCCAGCGCAGCAGGAAAATCTCCAGGTCTGGCGTGCGTTCAACCAGCCAGGTAATGAAATCACCAATGACGACGGGCGCGCCATCCTTTGCCTCATCTTCACGGATCAGGCTGATGGCGGGATCGAAATCCCATCCGATCAGCATGATGCGGCGCTTCGCCTTCAGCATCGCGTCGCGCGCCAGACGGAAATAATTGTCCGCGTCGACGATCACGCTGGCGCGCGCCGCCTGCTCTATGCGCCAGCAATCCTCGCCGGGGGTGGGAAGGTTGGTCATGCTCATATGCCGGCACTCCCGACGACCAGACAGGCAAGGAACATCAGCAATCCTGCAAAACGATTGGAGCGGAATTTGACGAGCGGATCGGTGCCGTCTTCCTTCAGCGTGCCGACCTGCCAGAGCAGATGGGCCGCCATCGGCGCCAGCGCGACCAGCGCCAGCAGCTGCGGCCGGACCTGCCAGATGGCACTGGCCCACAGCGCTAGCGCGACGAGATAGCAGAGCGTCACCCCGCCCCGGACATGGCGGCCCATCGACAGGGCGCTGGAGCCGATGCCGATCAGCGCGTCATCCTCCCGGTCCTGCAGCGCATAGATGGTGTCATAGCCCAGCACCCAGAAGATGCAGCCAGCATAGAGGCACAGTCCCGGCAGGGTCAGCGCGCCGGCAATCTCGCTCCAGCCGACCAGCGCCGCCCAGGAAAAGACGATGCCGAGCCAGACCTGCGGCCAGCCGGTGATCCGCTTCATGAAGGGATAGGCGGCAACCAGTGCCAGCGAGCCCAAGGCCACGACCTGGGCATAGCCGCTGAGCTGGAACAGCACGATCAGGCCGATCAGGCAGAGCGCGAGCAGCCAGGCCCAGGCGGTCTTGACCGACATCGCGCCGCTGGCGAGCGGGCGGGCGGCGGTGCGCGCGACCCGCGCATCGAGGTCGCGATCGACGATATCGTTGAAGACGCAGCCCGCGCCGCGCATCGCGATGCTGCCGAGCAGCAGCCAGAGGATCAGCGGCCAGCGGACAAAGGCACCGCCCGCCAGCGCCACCGCCCAGGCTCCCGGCCAGAATAGCAGCCACCAGCCGATCGGCCGGTCGAGTCGGGCCAGCGAGGCCAGGATTCGCGGGGTTTCCGGCAGGCGCGCAAGCAGGCCGCGCGCTTCGCTGTCGGGGACGATGCTTTGGGTCATGAGGATCGATTATCGACTGATCCACGGCGAGGAAAGCACCTTCCACCGCAGTCATACGCTCTCATGACTGCCGTCCGAGACGCTGGCCGAGTTTACTCCTTCGCTGGCCGCTAGACCAGCGGTCGCATTGACCTTGGCGGGTGTGCCGCGGGCGCCTGATCGACGACGATTGATCACGCT
>NZ_NOIW01000059.1:0-35730 GCF_002708645.1 Sphingobium sp. IP1 | reverse complement strand
GTGACCGGCTGTTTGAAAAATCGCGAAAGAGCGATTTTTCAGCGCGGTTCCAGCCCGCTCCCCCGCCCAACCGCCCGACAGGATGACACTGGATCGGGTGGTTGGGCGGGGGAGCGGGCTGGTACCGTAACCAAAAATCGCTCTTTCGCGATTTTTCAAACAGGCTCTTAACGGCCGCCAGTGACCGCCTTAACAGGCTTTGTCACTGGCGGCCGTTCGCGCTATCTGACAGGCGGTGAAGATGGCGCAAACCGACCCGATTTCCGTGCTGCTGGTGGAAGAAGACCCGGCGGCCCGCGCCAATATCGCCGAAATCCTCGTCCGCGCCGGCATGGTCGTCGATCTGGCGGAGGATGGCGCCGAAGGGCTCAAGCGCGCCGCATCGGGCCGCTATCATGTCATCATCCTCGATCGCACCCTGCCGCATCTTTCGGGCATCGACGTGGTGACGCGCATGCGCGTCGCCGGGATCGAGGCGCCGGTGCTGATGCTGTCCGCGCTCGGCCGCAGCGAGCATCGGGTCGAGGGGCTGGAAAGCGGCGTCGATGATTATATGGCCAAGCCCTTCGAGCCGGACGAACTGATCGCCCGCGTGCGCGCTTTGTGGCGCCGGGCCGGGCGGTTGCAGCAGGATTCGGTGCTGCTGTTCGGCGATTTGGAATGCCATGTGAAGGCGCGCACCGCCCATCGCGGCGGCCGCCATGTGCCGCTGTCGCCCAAGGAATTTGCGCTGTTCCGTTACCTCATGGAACATGCCGGCGAAGTGGTCACGCGCGAGATGCTGTTGCGCCATGTGTGGAAACTCAGCTTCGATCCCCAGACCAATGTCGTCGACGTCAATGTCGGCCGCCTGCGCCGCAAGCTGGAGGAAGGGTTCGACAGCGCCGTGCTGGAGACGGTCTGGGGCACCGGCTATCGGTTGATCGCCGCCCATGGCTAGGTTCGGCCTGCTGCGCTCGGTCTTTGGCCGGGTCACGCTGTCGGCCCTGCTGGTCAGCCTGGCATCCACGCTGGTGCTGTTCCTGGTGGTCGAACGGATCGTCGAGACCGACGGGCGCGTGATGCTGGGGCGAGAGGTCGATACCGATCTGGCGGGCCTGGCCGACATCTATGTCAGCAGTGGCGAGGCGGAACTGAGGGCGCGCATCGCCGATCGGCTGGCGATGGAGCGCGGCGACAGCGAAAAGGCCTATTATCTGCTCGCCGATGCGGCCGGGCGCCGGGTGGCGGGCAATATCGACCACTGGCCCGCCCTGGCGTCCGAAGTGTCCGAGGCCCGGCTGATCCGCCTGCCGGGCGGGGACCGCATGTTCGCGCGGGCGACGCTGCTTGGTCCCGACACCCGGCTGATCGTCGGGCGCAGCAACATTCGGGCACGGGCGCTGCAGACCCGGCTCGCCATCGCCTTTGCCATTGCCGGCGCCATCGTCGCCCTGCTCAGCCTTGCTGCCGGCCATTTCGCGGCGCGCCGCCTGCGCCGCCGGGTCGAACGGATCAACCATGTCTTCGACGCGGTGCGCGCCGGCGATATCGGTGCGCGCGCACGCGCCACCGGGGCGAGCGACGAACTGGCCGAACTGGCGGCGAACACCAACGCGATGCTGGATCAGGTGCAGCGGCTGATGGAGGCCCAGCGCTCCGTGTCGGATCAGACCGCGCACGAGATCCGCACCCCGCTGATGCATCTCGACACGCGTATCCTGAAAGCGATGGAACGGACCGGGGATGAGGGGCTGTTGCGCACCCTCGGCCGGTCGCGCGACGAGATTCGCAGTGTCGTGCGGCTGCTCGATTCCCTGCTCGACATTGCCGGCACCCAGGCGCTGCGCGGCGATCGCCGGGGTCTCGCCGATGTCGACCTCAGCGAGATCGCCGACAATCTGGCGGACCTGTATGGCGCCAGTGCAGAGGATCTGGGCATCGCCTTCAACGCGATGGTGGCACCGGGCATATCCTTCCGCGCCGATCCGATGCAGATCACCCGGCTCCTGTCCAACCTGCTCGACAATGCGTTCAAATATGTGCCGCGCGGCGGCAGCGTGCTGCTCAGCCTGGCGCCGGGGCCGCTGATCATCGTGCAGGATAATGGCCGGGGCATACCGGCCGATGCGCGCGAACTGGTCTTCGACCGCTATGTCCGGCTCGATCCGTCGCCCGGCAGCGGCCATGGTCTGGGGCTGGCGCTGGCCCGTGCGATTGCCGAACGCCATGGCCTGACCATCCATGTCGAGGATGCCGCGCCCGGCGCCCGCTTCGTCGTGCAGCCGGAGATGGCGGATGATTAGGCTCTTCCTGCCCCTGCTGATGCTGGGCGTCGGTCCGGTCGCGGTGGTCGAGGAGCCGATGCCGACCGATGCGCTGATGCGCACCCTGGCGGAGGGCGATCTGGCGCAGGCGAGGGGTGATCAAGCCGCACTCGCGGCGGCGGCCGACACTCTCAAGCTGCTCGGCGCGCGCCCGGCGGAGGGGCAGGATGACCTGTCCACCCTCTGGTCGCAGCAGGCGCAGGCCGGCGGCGCGGTCCATGCCGGGCCGGTCTATCGCGGCCGCGCGCTCGGCCCCGCCTATCGCCGCGGGTCTCTGGCGGCGGGCGGGCGGGTGACGCTGCGCCAGCTGTTCCTTGCCGGCCAGCGCGCGCAGATTTCGGTGGCACGCGCCACCGGCATCGCCGCATCCCTGTCGGTCCGGGTGCGCAATGCCGATGGCGGCACGCTGTGCGCCAAGCCGGTGGCCGCGCCGCAGGCCGATTGCGCCTGGCTGCCGCTGTTCACCGAACGCTATGCGATCGAGATAGAGAATGGCGGCAGCGCGCCGGCGACCTTCTATCTGGTGATCCGCTGATCTGATCCCAATCACCTGAAAACAGGGCGGAAAAGCCCGATATTCGGCCCTTTTTGGCGCTACGGCCTGCCGTTGCCGCGCCTCGCTTCGTCCATTCTGCACATCCGTTCAGGCGCAAAATGCCGGTCCCGGTGCGTTATTGCCGCAGGTTCGATGAGGAAAGAGGAGAAACGTCATGAACCGTTCGATGCTTCTGACCGCCATCGCCATGGTCGGCATGACCCCGATCGCCGCCATGGCCCAGCCCCAGGCGCGTGGCCCGGCTCCGGGGGAGGGCCCGGTGAGCTATGAGGAACAACTGGCGTCGGTCGAGGACCAGCTTGTCTATGAAGCGCCGATCGCCGGCGTGGAGAACAACTACTGGTTCAATTACCAGACCGACCTGGCCGAGGCGCGCAAGGAACTGACCAAGGATCTGCGCCATTCCAGCGATGCGGAGGATAATCGCGACGCCTGGGAGGAATATCGCACCGAACTGGCCGATGCCCGTGGCGACTATGCCAAGGAAATGGCCGAGAAGGGCTATCCGGTCGGCGAAGTCCGGGTGCTGGGCAGCAGCGGCCGCTGATCCGCGCGGCGCTGACCCAAGTAAAAAGGGCTGGTCCGGTCATCCGGGCCAGCCCTTTTCGCGTTACTGCGTATAGGCCTTGGTCAGGCGGTAGAGGAAGGCGCGGCCGTCGAGCAGCGACTTGACCCGGATGCGCTCATTGAGGCCATGGACCCCCTGGCCATCGGGATCGGCGAACATGCCCGACACGCCATAGGTGGGGATGCCCGCCGCATTGGTGAAGCGCCCGTCGGTCGCCCCGGTGGCGAGCCGCGGGATCACCGGCACGCCCGGCCACATCTCCTTGGTCAGCGCCTCGATCGGCGCCATGATCTGCGGCGTCAACTGCGGCGCCGACGATTTGGGCTGCGGCGGATCGGCCAGCGTCACCTTGACCTTCTCGTCGCCGCCCACCTGCGCCAGCTTCGCGCGCACCGCCTCGACATCCTCGCCCGGAATGATACGGCAATTGACGTTCGCGGTCACCGACTGGGGCTGGGCATTGGGGGCATGGCCGCCATTGATCAGCGTCGGGATGCAGGTGGTGCGCAGGGTGGCGTTCCAGCTTGGATTGGCGGCCGAGATCGCGGCATAGTCCGTCTCGGTCGCCTTGCCCGCGCCGACCGCGGCCATCGGCTGCGACAGCTTGGGATAGAGCGGCGCCGACGCGCCGAAATAGGCCTTGGCCGCCGGGGTCAGGTTCACCGGGAAATCATAGGCGTTCACATTGGCCAGGGCTTGCGCCATCCAGCCGATCGCATTGAAATGCGGTTCCTGGCGCGAACTGTGGCCGCCCGGCGCGGTCGCGGTGAAGGTAAAGTCCTGATAGACCTTCTCGCCCGCCTGCACGCCATGGCTGACCGGCTTGCCATTCTCGTCCAGCGACCCGCCGCCGGCTTCGTTGAGCGCCCATCCGGCCGCCATCGTATCGGGCTTGTGCTTCAGCAGATATTCGACGCCGTTCAGCGCCTTCTCCGTCTCCTCGCCACAGGTCAGCGCCATCTTGATCGTGCGCTTGGGCTTGTAGCCTTCCTGCTTGAAGCGGATCATGGCGTCGGCGAAGCTCGCCGCCATCGCCTTGTCGTCCGACGTGCCCCGGCCATAGAAATAGCCGCCTTCCTCGATCAGGGTGAAGGGATCGCGGGTCCAGTCGGCGCGCTTCGCCGCGACCACGTCGATATGGGCGAGCAGCAGCAGCGCGGGCAGCTTGGCGTTCGAACCGCGCAGCACGGCGGTCAGATTGCCTTCCTTGGGATGGGCCGGATCGACCACGACAGTGAGGTCGCCATCGGCATAGCCCGCCGCCTTCAGCCGCGTCGCAATCTGTTCGGCGGCGAGCGTGCAGCTGCCATTGGGCCAGCTCGAATCGGTCTCCACCAGTTCCTTGTAGAGGGTGCGGAAGGCGGCCTCGCCCGCGCGGGCCTGTGTGTCGGCCGCGGTGGCGGCGTGCAGCGGGCTGAGGCTGGCGGCCAGCAGCGCGGCGGCGGGCAAGGCGGCAACTGAGCGACGGGATGGCATGGGGCGATGTCCTTGTTCTGATTGTGCGACGCTTGGAAATGCGTCTCCCTGGCCCGGCTGGGCGGCGCGACTGTGCAGAAAGCCGGGGGCGGCGGCAAGGGGATGATTGATGCCCGCTGGACCGGCTGGGTTGTGCATATCATGCACAATGACTGTGCCTTGGGCTCATATTGTTTCGCCCCATGGACAGGCGCATAGAGGGCTTGCCTGAAGCTCCAGCAATGCGCGCCCGATCCGGCGTGGCGGGCCGACGCGTCCGGCTTTCATTCTCCCGACCGGCGTCGCCGCCCTGCCTGGCCCCGCCCGATGATGCTGGATGTGCCGCGTGACGCCTGCCCTGCCTCAAGCGCGCTGGATGGCCGATCGCTACGGCGGCCATGATGCGCTGTTCACGCTCAAGGCCTTTCTCGCGGCGATGCTGGCTTATTATATCGCGCTGCGGATCGGGCTGGACCGGCCCTATTGGGCGATCATCACCGCCTATATCGTTGCCCAGCCGCTCGCCGGCGCGGTGTCGTCCAAGGCGATGTTCCGCCTGCTCGGCACCGTCATCGGCGCGGGTGTGGCGATCCTGCTGGTGCCATTGCTCGGCAATGCCCCCGAACTTCTCTCGCTCGCACTGGCGCTGTGGCTTGGCCTCTGCACCTTCGTCGCGCTGCTCGACCGGACGCCGCGCGCCTACACCTTCCTGCTGGCGGGCTATACCGCCGGGATCGTCGCCTTCCCGGCGGTCGAGGCGCAGGCGACGATCTTCACCGCCGCCAGCCTGCGCGCCCAGGAAATCGGCATCGGTATCGCCTCGGCCACGCTGGTCCACAGCCTCGTCTTCCCGCGCACCGTGTCGGCTCGCCTCCAGGCGCGGATCGATGCGATCATGATCGACGCCGAACGCTGGTCGCGCGATTCCCTGCGGGTCGACCATGGCGATGCAGTCGTGACGCGCGACCGCCGGCAATTGGCGACCGACATCCACGAACTGCACCAGCTTGCCACCCATTTGCCGTTCGAAAGCAGCGCGCTGCGGCTGAAGGCCGGGGTGCTGCGCGCGCTGGAGACGCAGCTTTGCCTGCTGCTGCCGCTGGCCAGCGCGGTCGAGGATCGCTGTCGCCAGTTGCAGCGGGCCGATGCCTTGCCACCGGCCGTCCATGTCCTGCTGGACGATGTCGTCGCCTGGCTGGGCGCGCCGGACGGGGAGGGGGCCTCGCCTGAAGCGCTGCGCGCCCGCGCCCGCGCCTGCGAACCCGATTGCCGCTTGCCCTTCGCCTGGCACGCGGCATTGCAGCTCAGCATGCTCGACCGGCTGGCCGAACTGGTCGCCGTCCATGCCGTCTGCCGCGAGTTGCAGGCGGCGATGGGCGCCGATCGCATCCCCCTGTCACCGCCCGCGCGGGAAGCGATCCGCAACGCCCGCCGCCGCGTCCTGCATCGCGATTATGGCCTGGCGCTGCGTGGTGCGCTGGCGACCAGCCTCACCGTGCTGATCGGCTGCCTGCTCTGGATATTGTCGGCCTGGCCGGCCGGGGCAGGGGCGGTCGTCATCGCCAGCATCATCTGCGCCCTGTTCAGCAATATGGATGATCCCGCGCCCGCCGCCTGGAAGGTGTGGCAGGGCACCTGCTGCGCGGTGCTGGTGGCCGCGCCCTATGCCTTTGCCATCCTGCCGCGCGTGTCCGACTTCCCGGTGCTGGTGGCGGTGCTGGCGCCGGCCTTCCTGCTGGTCGGTGCGATGATGGTGCGGCGGCGGCTGGCGGCGATGGCGATCGGCATGATCCTCTCGCTACCCGGCCTGATGGGCCTCGATGGCTATTATACCGGGCAGTTCGACAGTTTCGCCAATGCCGCCATTGCCCAGATGCTGGGCGCCTTGCTCGCGGTCTGGGCGCTCAAGATGGTCCGCACCGTGGGCGCCGAACAATCCGCGCTGCGCCTGCTCCGGGCGGGCTGGCGCGATCTTGCTCTGCGCACCGATCCGCGCCAGCAACCCGACACGGTCAAATGGATCAACACCATGCTCGACCGTATCGGCCTGTTGACCCCGCGCCTTGCCGAACTGGGCAGCGACACCACCGCGCCCTTGCTTGATATCCTGCGCGACACGCGCGTGGGCATGTCGCTCGACGATCTCCACCGCTTCCGGGTGCGTGCCCATGCCCGCGACGACCGGCTGCTCGACGTTGTGCTGGGGCGGGTGCGCCAGCATTTCGATCGGCTTGGCGCCAGGGGGCAGGGCGATCCCGATCCGGCGCTGGTGCGGGCCATCGATACGGCGCTCGCCACCATCGGCCGGAGCGGCGCGGTCGATGATCGGCGGCTGGCGCTGCTGGCGCTCACCAGCCTGCGCCGCAACATCGCGCCCGATATTCCGCTCAGTCCGCGTCGGGATCGCGAAAATTCAGCCGCCGCGTGACGGTATAGTCCAGCACGCCGACCAGCAGATAGCTGATCCACTGCTTGATCAGCGTCAGGCCGGTGCGGCTGGCGCGATAGGTCTCCAGCGAAATCTGCCGGCTCTCGCCCGTCCGCTGGGTGATGAAGCTGCGCATCGCCTCGGCAAAGCCGGCATCCTCCACCCGCAGCATCAACTCCAGGTTGAGGAACAGGCTGCGCATGTCGAAATTGGCCGATCCGATATAGACCGCATCGTCGATCACGATCAGCTTCATGTGCAGCTTGCAGGGCTGATATTCATATATCTCGACCCCGCGCCGCAGCAGCGGGCCATAGAGCAGCCGTGCCGCCGCGATCGTCGCGCCATTGTCCGACAGGGCCGGCAGGATCAGGCGCGCGCCCTTGCGCCGGGCGGCGCGGGCTATCCGCTTCATCATGCCCCGGCCGGGCGAGAAATAGGCCTCGACCATGTCCAGCCGCTGCGCCCGGTCCATGTCATGCTTTACCACCTGCGCCCAGGGGCTCAGCCGCCGTGTCGGTCCGCCGATCAGCCAGCGGAACGGATCGGCCGGATCATGATGCAGCGATGGGTGCCAGTGCCGCACCATCGCGCGCAGCGTGCGGAACCTTTGCCCCTTGCTCGTGACCCAGCGCCATAGCTGGCCATACCAGCGCGCCATCGCCTCGGCCTGCGGCCCTTCCAGCAGCAGCCCCAGGTCGCGCCAGCAATCGTCGGCGGGGATGCCGAAATAGCCATCCTCGACATTGAAGCCGCCGATCATCAGCCTTTTGTCGTCGGCCAGGGCGATCTTCTGATGGTTGCGGATCAGATAGCGGGTCGACCGGCGCGTCCCGAACCGGCCGAAATGGCCGCCTGCCGCGATCAGCGGGGCGAACAGGCTGTCGGGCGTATCGGACGATCCGAAGCCGTCGATCATCAGCGTCACCGCCACGCCGCGTGCCCGCGCCGCCACCAGCCGCTCGCAGATCAACCGGCCGCTGCCATCGTCGGCGAAGATATAATAATAGAGTTTCAGGCTCGTGCGCGCACCGTCGATCAGTCTGACCAGCGCATCGCGCAGCGCCGCGCCTTCTTCGATGACGGTCAGTCGGTTGCCGTTCAGCGTGACGCTGATCGGGCTGGTCGGGGCTTCCTGTTGTCGCGACGCCATGGCCCCTTCATGCGCCGCTTTGCCGCGGCGCGCCATGGCTTTATGGGCTTTTCATTGACTCGACAGGCCGCCACTGCTAGGCGCCAAGTTCAAGATTCCCTATTGATTTTTCAGGAGGCCCGATTGGCCCGCGTCACCGTCGAAGATTGCGTCGACAAGGTTACCAACCGTTTCGATCTCGTCCTGCTCGCCGCCCAGCGCGCGCGTGAAATTTCCGGTGGCGCCGAGCTGACGCTTGAGCGTGACCGCGACAAGAATCCGGTCGTCGCCCTGCGCGAGATCGCCGAGGAAACCATTCTGCCCGCCGACCTGCATGATTCGGTCGTTGCGTCGCTGCAGAAGGTCCAGATTGACGACGACGATACGCCCGATGAAATCGGTTCGATCGCCCAGTCGGCGGAGGCCCTGCGCCTGACCGCAGCTGCGCCGCCGCGCAACCAGAATATCGGCGGCGATTACGACGGCTGATTTTCCACTTTCCGGTTTGGAGAGGGAAGGGGTCCGGCCCGCGCAAGCGGGACCGGGCCTCAATGATTCTGGGCACCGGATTCTGGTGCGCTATTTCCAGGCCGTCGCCAGCATCGCGTCGAGCATGTCGGCATAGGACCAGCCATCGGCCCGCGCGGCGATCGCCGACAGGCAATCCTGGTCTGCGCGACCCGGCCGGCCCGCACCGGTCATGTTCGGCTTCATGTTGAGGTCGAACAGCTTGAACTGGCCGCTGGCATCGGCGCGGCAGTCGATGCGGATCACTGCGCGCGATTCCGCCAGCTCCGCCGCCTTCACACAGGCATCCAGCATCGCCAGCACCGGGGCTTCCTCCATCCGTTCCGGGCCGATCGCGACGCTATTCTGCGTCACCGCGACATCGCCATTATAGGGCGCGACACCGTCCTTCTGGTCGAAGCGCAGCACCGGGCGCAGCGCGAAATGGCGGTCGCCCCTTTCGCCTGACGGGCGCGGCGCGGCGGGCGGCAGGACGGTGATGGTCATTTCCTCGCCGTCCAGAAATTCCTCGACCATCAGCAGCGTGCCGAACTTGCCTTCGTCGATCAGGCTGCGGGCCGCGGCGTTCAGCGCATCACCATCGCGCACCAGTGTCACGCCCTGACTGCCCCGGCCGCGCACGGGCTTCACGATCAGCGGGAAGGGGATGGCCAGATCGGCCAGCACCTGCCCGACATCGGCCAGTGCATGCACGCCTTCGCTCGGCCGATCAGCCAGCAAAAAGCCGCGCGCCACCGGCAAGCCGGCCTGTTCCAGCATCCGGTTGGTGGCGAACTTGTCGTCATATTTCTGCGTGGCGGCCGGCGTCTGGCCGACGATCGCGACCTGGTCCATCACGGCCTCGATCGGATGCCCCTCGAACAGCACGCTATTGGCCCAGATCGTGTCGGCGCCCGCCGCGATCGCGGCTGCTATGCCGTCCGCCGTGTCGGGGAATACCCATTGCATCGCCTGCGCCGGATCGGGCGCGGGCACCGGCGTCACCACCGTGCGACCCAGGCCCTTCAATGCAAAGCCGATATCGGCTCCGCCATCGGAATAGCCGCCGGGCTTGGCATCCTTGCGCAGCCCGTCGATCACCGGCGGCGGCAGCGCCTGATAGAGCAGGGCGACCGCCGGCCCGCTCATGCCACCGGCTCCGGCAGGCGCCAGTCGATCGCGCCGCGCCCCTTGGCCTCCAGAAAGTCATTGGCCTGCGAGAAATGGCGGCAGCCCAGAAAGCCGTTATGCGCCGACAGTGGCGAAGGATGGGCGGCCTTCAGCACCAGATGGCGTCCGGAATCGACGAAGCCGGCCTTGCGCTGGGCATAGGCGCCCCACAGCAGGAACACGACCGGCTCCTCCTTCTGCGCCACCAGCCGCACGATCGCGTCGGTGAACGTCTCCCATCCCTTGCCCTGGTGCGAGGCGGCGCGGCCCATCTCGACCGTCAGCACGCTGTTGAGCAGCAGAACGCCCTGCCGCGCCCAATGCTCCAGGAAGCCGTGTCGCGCGCGCGGCAGGCCGAGGTCGCTTTCCAGTTCCTTGTAGATATTGACCAGCGAGGGCGGCGTCCGCACGCCGGGCTGGACCGAAAAGCACAGGCCATGCGCCTGGCCCTCGCCATGATAGGGGTCTTGCCCCAGCACCACCACCTTCACCTGGTCCAGCGACGTCAGGTCCAGTGCCCGGAAATATTCATTCCCCTTGGGGAAGATGCGCTTGCCGGCCGCCTTTTCCGCTTCGATGAACTGTTTCAGGCCCTGCATATGGGGGCTGGCGAACTGGTCGCGCAGCGGCGCGCGCCAGCTTTCGTGCAGCTTGATGGTGTCGTTCATGGCCGGCGTGATGAACCCCCGGCATGCCTGCGTCAACCGCGGGAAAAGCAGATCAAATATCTTGCCACCCGACCCATGATGGGCGACAGACGGGCCATGCCGTCTCTCCGTCAAATTGGCGCCAGCTGCGCCGCCCTTGGCCTGTTCTTTGCGCCCTTGCCGAGCGCCGATGCCTTCGGTCCGCCGCCCCGGCCACAGGTGCTGCTGACGGCGGAGGCGCATCTTCTGGCCGAATTTGATCGCTTCGCCGCTTTGTCGGACGGCACGGTCGGCGTCGCGGTGCAGGATCTGCAGACCGGCGAGATCCAGTCGCGCAATGGCGACACGCTCTTCCCCATGGCCAGCGCCTACAAGGTCGCGGTCGCGGGCCGCATCCTCTCGCTGGTCGATGCGGGTAGCCTGAAACTCGACGACCGGCTCGCGCTCGATCCCGCGCTGGCGAGCGAGGGCGGCATCGCCTGGATGTTCTCGCGTCCCGGCGCGACCCTGCCGGTCAGCCAGTTGCTCGACCTGATGCTGACGCGCAGCGATAATAATGCGACCGACGTGCTGGTCGCCCGCGCGGGCGGGCCAAAGGCGGTCAGCGATTTCGTCGCCGGCCTCGGCGTCCATGGCCTGCGCGTCGACAGCGATACGGCGCATCTTCTCTACCGCGCCATGGGCATCAATCCCCAGTCTGGCACCTTCCAGCAGAATGCCGGCGCCGCCCGCCGCGCCGATCCGATGATCCAGCGGCGCGACGTGCGCGACCTGCCGAACATGGATTTCATGCTCGATCCGCGCGACACGGCGACGCCGCTGGCGATGAACCAGCTGCTGGTCGCCTATGAATCGGGCAAGGCATTGAAGCCGGAAAGCACGCAACTGCTCTTCACCATCATGGGCCATTGCCAGACCGGCAAGCTGCGCCTGTCGGGCATGTTGCCGCCCGGCACCCCGGTCGCGCACAAGACCGGGTCGCTCAATGGCGTCGGCAATGATGTCGGCATCATCGGCCTGCCCGATGGCCGCCGCTTCGCCATCACCGTCTTCGTGATGAAGGACAGCCGGGGCCATGTCTCGCGCGACCAGATCATGGCCCAGGCCGCCCGCGCGGCCTATGATTATTTCCTCTTTGCGCCCAAGCGGCGCGTGGCGCTTAACAAGTTGAACGTCCACGTATAAAAGATGGGGCATAACAGAGAGGATGCCCCTTATGACCCAGATCACCCGGTTTCGGGACTTCTGGCCCTATTATCTGCAGGAACATGCCCGGCCCGCGACGCGCGCCATGCATTATGCCGGGACCAGCCTGGTGGTCGGCATCGCGGCCACGGCGGCCATTACGGGTCGATGGTGGCTGGCCGCTGCGCTGCCGGTCGCCGGCTATGGCTTCGCCTGGGTCAGCCATATGCTGATCGAGCGCAATCGCCCCGCCACCTTCCGCTATCCGCTCTGGTCGCTGCGCGCCGATTTCGTGATGCTCCAGCGCTTCCTGACCGGCCATATGCGCCGCGATCTGGCCCGTGCCGGCATCTGCGCCGACGGCACGGTCGATCCGCAGCGTCGCATTCGAGGGTGAGAGTCCGTTTGAGAAAGCCGGTTCCAGCCCGCTCCCCCGCCCAACCACCCGACAGGATGACACTGGATCGGGTGGTTGGGCGGGGGAGCAGCTTCTAGCCATCGCGCAAGCGCTTGATTCCCGCCGCCGCTCTGTCACAAGAGGGGCGCGATGGGGCTCACCGCGACATTCTCCCTGCCGACCGACCGGTCGGCGCTGGCCGCCCGCTGGCAGGCGCTGGAGGCGCGCAGCGATGCGTCCTTCTTCCTGCGCTGGACCTGGGTGGGCGCCTGGCTCGACAGCTATGGCGTCCGGCCCGAGCTGCTCGCCGTCACCGACGATACTGGACAGGATGTCGCGCTGGCGCTCGTCGGCCATGCGATGCGCCCGCGCCTGCTCGGCCCGGTGGCGACGCTCAGCCTCAACCAGTCGGGCGATCCGGCGGTGGATCGGCCCTATGTCGAATATAATGGCCTGCTCGCCGCGCGCGGGCAGGAGGCGGCGGCCGTCGCTGCCGCGATCGACGCCATCGCCCGGCGCCGTGACTGGCGTGTGTTGCGGCTGAGCGGCATCGCCCCGGATTCGCCGCTGCTTGGCCTGCCGTCCCGGCGGAAATTGCGGGTCGATGCCTCGCCCGTCTACCAGGTCGATCTCGATGCCGTGCGTGCCGCCGATGGCGACTATCTCTCGCTGCTCAGCAGCAACACGCGCAGCCAGATCCGCCGCGCGATGAAGGATCATGGTGGCCCGCTGCCCGATGTCGCGGTCGGCACGCTGGATGACATCGCCCCCTGGCTGGACGAGATGGCCGCGCTCAATAGGGGGCGCCATGCCGACAATGCGTGGGACGATCAGGGCTTTCGCCAGTTCGTCGCCACCATTGCGGCGCGCGGCCTGCCATCGGGCGCGGTCGAACTGCTGCGCTTTGCCGATGCCGGCGGCCCGGTCGGCCTGCTGGTCAATTTCGTGCAGGACGGGCAGGCGATGAACTATCAGTCCGCCTTCGCCCAGCCGCGCACCGCCAAGGACAAGCCGGGCCTGCTCTGTCACGCCGCTGCCGTCGGCCATTATGCCACACGGGGCCTCAGCCTCTATTCGCTGCTCGCGGGCAAGGATCGCTACAAACAGAGCCTCTCGACCCGCGAGGAGGCGCTGGAATGGTGGCATGTCGAGCGTTTCAGCCCCCGGCTGGAAGCCGAGGCGCTGGCGCGCAGGATCCTTAAACGCCCAGCTTCCGCATGACGCGATAGACGAAGCGGCGAATGCCCTGTTGCTCGGGGCGTTCGCTCACCGCGCCGGTCGGCAGGCCACGCTTGCGCAGCAGGGCGTTGAAACTGTGCAGTTCGCCCTCCGCCACGCTGCGGTCGGACCGCCAGGTGATCGACAGGCTGATCGACACGGCCGGGCCATTTTCCACGAAGTGCGGCGCCTTGACCGGCACATGCACGGCCTCGCCGGGGCTAAGCGGGAAGGGGGTGCCGCGCGCCTTGAACCCGTCTTGCCAGATCAGGTTGCGATGGCCGCCATTGTGGAATTCCTCGCTCTTTTGCGCCGGCACCAGTTCCTCGTCGCGCGCCGGGAACACGGTCATCACCTTGGTCCCCATGATCTGCAGCAGGATATTATGCTCCGGGTCCATGTGGAACGGGGTGACGCTGCCGGGGGAGGTCAGGAAGATGAACGCCTCGCGGTGCAGCATCGGCCCGGTGCTGCGCGCGACGATCGGCTCCAGCTCCGCCAGCGCCGCGTCCAGCAACGCGCCATAGGCCGGGTCGCGCTCGACATTCTTGAGCACCGCCCAGCTGCCATTGCTCTCGATCGTGCGGATCGTCTCGCCCAGGCTCAGCCCGTTGGATGGCGTATCCTCCGGCCGCACGCCCAACGGCAGCTTGCCCAGATTATATTCGACCGCGCTCGCCGGCATCCGCTCGGCGAGCGTCGCCAGCACATCCAGTGTCAGCAATTCATGCCCGACCAGTTGATGCGTCAGCTTGGTCGGCTGGTCGGGATAGGCGGCGGCGAAGGCGGCGCGGGCGCTGTCCGAAAAATGCGGCGCGTCGGTGGCCGGCGCCATCGGGCTATGCACGGTCATTCCTGTCCTTTCATGCGGCTGGCGATCCGTTCGACCCCGCCGGCCAATGCAAAGGCCGCTGCCCGGCGCAGGCGCGTCGCGCCCTTGCCCTGCAGGGCGATACGATATTGGACGATGCTGCGGCGCTCGGCCCACAGGCTGTCGATCATCGGATGATCGGCGGCGGCGCAGCTGTCCATCCAGCCGATCGCCGGGTCATCCTGCACCGCATGCAGATTGGCGATCTCGATCAGCACGCCGGGCGAAAAGCGGCCCATCTCCTCGTCAAAGGCGATCTTGAAGGAAAAGGCGCCGTTGCCATGGCGGAAATTGACCAGCATCGCGATCGCCCGGCCATCCAGGTCGATGCGAAGGAAATGCAGCCGTCCCGCCGCAAAGGCTGCGGCGCAGGCGGCGCGGAAGAAGGCGATGTCATCCGGCCTGCTCGCCAGTGCGCTGCCCTCGCGGCCCTTCCATCCGGACGCCTCCAGTGCCAGGAAGTCGCCACACCAGCGCGGAAGGTCGGCACCATCGTCCAGCAATCGCTGCTCGACCGTTCCCAGTTCCGCCAGTCGCTTCTGCAGGCGGCGGATTTCCTTGCGCTTCTTGGCGCGGACATGGGTTTCCCAATAGGCGTCGGCCGACAGGTCGGATCGCAGCATTGCACGGTCATGGCGATGCACTTCGCGCCGGCCGCGCCCTTGTTCGACGCACAGCGCCTCCAGCGCGGCGGCATTGGCGCCGGCCGCGTCCAGCGCGCGCAGGTGCAGGAAGTGGGGCGCCCATTCCGCCGCGTCCAGCTGCGCCAGCAGGCTGCGCCACGCCGCCATCTCCTGGCCCCGCCGGATCAGCGGCGCGCCGAAGAAACAATGGTCGTGCATCCAGTTGGCGACGCAGCCGATCGGCAAGCGGCCATGGCGCGCCTGCACCGTCACCGGCAACAGGCCGATCAGTTCGCCATCCGCCTGCGCCTCGATCAAACGCACGTCACCACTGCCGGCCAGATGGTCGATCGCCGCTGCCAGCAGGTCGGGCGCGTAGAAGGCGTTGGGTTCGGCCGCCTCTGCGGCGAGGGTCGCCCAGCGCGCGCGCGGGTCCGTCAGCGCCAGGCTGTCGGATGAAAAGGGGGGAGATGGGTGCGCTGCCATGTCCATCGCCTCGCCTTAGCCGGGAAAGATTAGGGAATGCCTAAGTATTCCGCCGCATGGAAGCCTGTATCGAACGGCTTATGAGGGAAAGGGCTTTACATCGCGCGTCGGATTGTCTGTGAACCGCCATGGCTCTGGCGGCGACGCGCCTGCCGGCCCGATCAAGGAGGATGACGCTTTGACGATCCTGGTAACCGGCGCGGCCGGCTTCATCGGCATGGCGGTGGCCGACCGGCTGTTGGCCGATGGGCGCGCCGTGATCGGCATCGACAATCTCAACGACTATTATCAGGTCTCGCTCAAGCGCGACCGGATCGCGGCGCTCGAACAGCGCCATGGCAAGCTGTTCACCTTCGCCGAGCTGGACTTTGCCGACATGCCCGCGCTTCAGGCGCTGCTCGCCGATCATCCGATCGAGGCGATCGTCCATCTCGGCGCCCAGGCCGGCGTGCGCTATTCGCTGATCAATCCCCATGCCTATGTCCGCTCCAACCTCGCCGGCCATGTGAACATGCTCGAACTGGCGCGGGAACGGCGGGTGCGTCACCTGGTCTATGCATCTTCCTCGTCCGTCTATGGCGGCAACGAGAGCTTGCCCTTCCGGGTCGAGGATCGCACCGATCATCCGGTCTCTCTCTATGCCGCGACCAAGCGGGCGGACGAGCTGATGAGCGAGACCTATGCCCATCTGTTCCGCGTGCCGATGACGGGGCTGCGCTTCTTCACCGTCTATGGTCCCTGGGGGCGGCCCGACATGGCGATGTGGATCTTCACCCAGAAGATCCTCGCCGGTGAAGCGATCCCGGTCTTCAACCATGGCCGGATGCAGCGCGACTTCACCTATATCGACGACATTGTCGCCGGGGTGATCGGCTGTCTTGATTCACCGCCGGGCGATGATGGCGCGCTCAAGGCGGGCGGCAGCCGGGCGCCGCACCGGCTCTACAATATCGGCAATAATCGGCCCGAGGAACTGATGCACCTGATCGCCGTGCTGGAGGAGGCTGTGGGGCGCAAGGCGCAACTGGACTTCCAGCCGATGCAGCCGGGCGACGTGCCGGCGACCTTCGCCGACATCAGCGCGATCGCCCAGGATATCGGCTTTGCGCCCACCACCGGGATCGAGTCGGGCGTACCCCGATTCGTCAAATGGTATCGCGACTATCATCGCCTGTGAGTATTGCGGCATATGTCGAGTTGTCGAAAAGTTCCTCGGCTTGTCGATGATTTGGCTCATCTCATCCTGTATTTCTGGTCCATTTCCCCTGCCTTCCGACTAAAGCGGCCGTTGCCGCACTTGCGAAATGGATTGCCATAAGTGCCTGAAACGGCGTAGACAGTTGCAGGGTGCTGATTGCAAAATCGGCCTGGGGTCGCGGAACAAGGGATGGACGCTGCGCTGGCAAGGCGCATCGACACCGCGGGCGTCAGCCGGAGCATGTCGGCGGCGATACGCGGAAAAAAGGGCAAGAAGCGTGTCGACAGTTTCGAAGATCGTTCCTTTCGGCTCGGGTGCGCATATTGTGGAGACGGCGTGCAGCAGTCTCGCCCTGGCAGCCAGGGGGCTCAATACACTCGAAGCCAAATTTTCCGACCGGGAATTTTCCGCCGCCTTCCTGCGGCTCGTCGGTATCATCATCAATGTCCGGGGGCGCGTGATCGTCACCGGCATCGGCAAGAGCGGCATCGTCGCGCGCAAGATGACGGCGACGCTCACCTCCACCGGCACGCCCGCGCTGTTCCTGCATCCGGCCGATGCCGGCCATGGCGATCTGGGCATGGTGACGCCGGACGATGTCGTGCTGATGCTGTCTCACTCGGGTGAATCGACCGAACTCGGGCCGATCATCCATTATTGCAAGCGCTTCGGCGTCCCGCTGCTGGCGATGACGGCGCAGGCGCAGAGCACCGTGGCCGAGGCCGCCGATGTCTGCATGCTGATGCCGGCGGTGCGTGAAGCCTGCCCCAACATGCTGGCGCCGACCACTTCGACCACCTTGCAGATGGCCTTTGGTGACGCACTGGCGATGTCGCTGATGGAAATGCGCGGCTTTTCGGCCGACGATTTCTACAAATTCCACCCCAATGGCCGGCTTGGCGCGCAACTCGTCAAGGTGCGCGAACTGATGTCGGCGGGCAGCGACGTGCCGCGAGTGTGCGAGGATTCCTCGCTGCTCGACGCCACGATCGAGATGACCCGTGCGCGCCTTGGCGGCACGGCCATCGTCGACCAGGGTGGCCAGCTGATCGGCGCCTTCACCGATGGCGATCTGCGCCGGGCCGTGACCGGCAAGCAGAATCTGACCGATGCGGTCGGCCGTTTCATGACCGTGACGCCGCAGTCGATCGGTCCCGACGAACTGGCGTCGGAAGCGCTGCGCATCATGCATGACCGCAACATCACCCTGCTGTTCGTGTGCGAGGATGGCGATCTGGTCGGCGCGCTTCACATGCACGACCTGCTGCACGCCGGGGTCGCCTGACCATATTGGTGGTCATTCCGGCGCGGGCGGGGTCGTCCCGCCTGCCGCGCAAGCCGCTGCGCCTTATTGCGGGGCGCAGCCTGCTGCATCGCACGATCGCCATGGCGCGCGCGGCGATCGGCGTGCGCGCCGGCGTCGCTCTGGTCGTCGCCACCGATGATGACGAGATTGCGGCCCATGCGCAGGCCGCCGGCTGTGACGCGGTGATGACCGACAGCGCGATCGCCACCGGCTCCGGCCGCGCGCTCGCTGCCGCCCGCGCGCAGGCAACGCAGCCCGACTTCGTCGTCAATCTCCAGGGGGATTCCCCCTTCCAGCCCAAGGGAGCGCTGGGCGCGGTGATCGAGGCGCTGGATGCCGGCGCGCAGGTCGCGACCCCGGTGATCGGGCTCGACTGGGCCGCGCTCGATGCGCTGCGCGAGCATAAGCAACGCTCGCCCTTCAGCGGCACGACCTGCGCGCGCGGTGCGGATGGCAGGGCGCTCTGGTTCTCCAAGACGATCATTCCCGCCATCCGCGACGAGGACAGGCTGCGTGCCGCCGGTCCCATATCCCCCGTCTGGCGCCATGTCGGCCTTTATGGCTATGCCCATGATGCGCTCGCCCGGTTCGAGGCATCGCCGCCCACGGCGCTCGAAAATCTGGAAGGGCTGGAGCAGTTGCGGCTGCTGGAACTGGGCATCGATATCATGACCATCCCGGTCGATCCGCCCGTCTTCGACAGCAGCGGCATCGATACCGAGGCCGACATCCAGCGGGTCGAGGCGCTGATCGCCGCCCATGGAGACCCGACGCCGGCCCTGTCATGAGCCGGCGCATCTTCGTCATCCGCCACGGCAACACCTTCGCTTCCAGCGCCGATGCGCGCCGGGTCGGGGCCGGCACCGACATTCCGCTGGTCGACAGCGGCATGGCCCAGGCGCAGCGTCTCGCCAGCTATTTCGCGGCCCGGTCGCTCGGCACCGTGCGCCTCTATAGCGGCCCGTTGCAGCGCGCGCGCCAGACCGCGGCGCCGATCGCGGCCGCGCTCGAGCATCCGGTCGACGCCATCCTGCCCTGGCTCGACGAGATCGACCATGGCCCGGACGAGGGGCAGCCGGAGGCGACCGTCGTGGCGCGTCTTGGCGAAGCGGCGATCGCCGCCTGGGACCGGGACGGGATCGTGCCCGATGGCTGGACCGTCGACGCCCCCGCGCGCATCGCCGCCTGGCGCGACTGGTTCATGGCTGCAGGGGAGGGGACGGAATTGCTGGTCACCAGCAACGGCGCCGCCCGCTTCGCCCTGCTGGCGCTGGGCCTCGCTCATGGCCAGCTCAAGCTGCGCACCGGGGCCTTTGGCGAACTGGTCGTCGATGCGCCGGGCCAGGTGCGGCTGCTGCGCTGGGACGAGCGCCCCTAGGGATTATTCCCGGCCGATCTCCGCAAAGCCCGCGATTGGCCCCCGCTCTTGATCGGGTCATTCTGTCCCCGCGCACAATGTTCGAAAGGGGAAGGCGCTTGGCCATGCAGACGGGATATCATCGCAAGATCGCCTGCCTCGCGGCCCTGGTCGCCATGGCGCCGCTGCCGGCGATCGCGCAGGATGCGGGCTCGCCGGCAGCGCCTGCCATCACCTCCGGCCCACCGCCGGCGGGCGGCAGCGACCAGGATCTGGCGCTGCAATTGTCCAACCCGGTCGCATCGCTGATCAGCGTGCCGTTCCAGGAAAATCTCGACTTTGGCGCGGGGGATGATGGCATCAAGTCGACGCTCAACATCCAGCCGGTGGTGCCGATCAGCGTCGGCAAGGACTGGAACATGATCGTGCGCACCATCGTGCCGGTCGTCGCGCAGAATAGCTATCAGGGACCGGGCACGGATGCCTTCGGCCTTGGCGATATCACCCAGAGCTTCTTCTTCTCGCCCAAGGCAAACAAGGGCATCATCTGGGGCGTGGGCCCCGCCATCCTCTATCCCTCGGCAACCGATCGCTATCTGGGCGGGGACAAATGGGGCGCCGGCCCGACCGTCGTGCTGCTCAAGCAGATGGGCCAGAACACGGTCGGTTTCCTCGGCAACCATATCTGGTCGATCGCCGGCAAGGATGACCGTTCCGACGTCAGCGCCAGCTTCATGCAGCCCTTCTTCAGCCACACCACGTCCCATGCTACCACTTATGGCATCAATGCCGAAGCGGCCTATGACTGGAAGGGCAAGGACTGGCTGGTGCCGGTCAATCTCACCGTCACGCAACTGACCAAGGTCGGCGACCAGGCGGTGCAGGTGGGCCTTGGCGGCAAATATTATGCCGTCTCGCCCGACGGCGGCCCCGAATGGGGCATTCGCATGATCTTCACCCTGCTGTTCCCGAAGAAATAACGGATTTCGCAGCCAAGCAGCCAAAGGCCAGCGTCCCTGGTGCGGAGCAAGCAACATCCGGGGCCATGGGGCGACTGTCCCGGATATGGGACGGCATCGGCACGATGCCAGCTAAATGGCCAGGAGGGTGGGAAGTAGACATTCCTCCCCGTACCGGGGAGAGGGACCGCTCGCGTAGCGAGTGGTGGAGGGGCACAGGCCGGATAGCGCAGCACTAATAGGCACCTGCCCCTCCGTCAGCGCTTCGCGCTGCCACCTCCCCGTTCCGGGGAGGAATGCCCACTTCTGGGTGGAAACAAGACATTCCTCCCCGGCACGGGGAGGAGGACCGCTCGCGCAGCGAGTGGTGGAGGGGCACAGGCCGGATAGCGCAGCGCCAAGAGGCACCTGCCCCTCCGTCAGCGCTTCGCGCTGCCACCTCCCCGTTCCGGGGAGGAATGTCCGCTTCTGGTCGTTAGCCGCCAAAGCCCGGCATCAATGACGGAAATCGATAGCCGTTGGACCGCCTGAAACGCGTCGCCCGGCCTCCCGAACCCAGGATCAGTTCTTGCGCTGCGGCACGGTGAAGGTGCCCGACACGCGGCCGCTGGGGCTGGTCGATGTGCCGGCGCCGCCGGTCGAGCGGCCGTCGACCGTGGTGCGACCGCTGTTGAGGTCCATCACCAGCCGTCCGCCGGTCAGGCGGTTGACGCCCTGGGTCAGCGAGACATTGCCGACCATGGTGATCAGCTTGGCATTGAGGTCGTAGATGGCGACATTGCCGCGCGCGGTCTGGTCGGCCTTGGTGATGACGACATTGCCCGACGCGTCGATGCGCTGGATTTCCACGCCATTGCCGGTGCTGGCCGCGCCATTGGGCTGCTGCTTGTAGGCGACGGTCATGCGGGCCGCGTTCAGCGTCATGCCGGCCTGCGTCACCTCGACATTGCCCGATACCACCACCCGGTCGGCGCGGTCCTGTACCTCGATCCGGTCGGCGGTGAAGTTCACCGGCGCATTGCTGTCATGATTCTTGAACACCTGCGCATCGGCGGCGGCGTAGAGGAGGCCGGTCGCGCCCAGCGCAACGGTCGACAGCAGGATGAGGGTGCGTTTCATCACTTTTGCCCTTTGAGGCCATTTTGTTCGATGCGCAAGGTCGCCCGGCCGTTGAGCGTGACCGTGCGTGCATTCATGTCCGCTTCCAGATGGTCGCCGCTGAACGTGCCGATCGGGATGCGCCCGTCAACCCGGCCCGCGCTCTTCATCCGTCGCGTCTGCAAATCGATGCCGACGTCGCGGGTGACCAGGCGATATCCGCCGGCCGCCTCGAACTGGACTGGGCCGACGATCGCGACACGCTCGGTCTCCATGTCGTAACGGCCCTTCTGCGCGTTCAGCACCGCCGGCCCTTCGGGCAGCAGGATGCGCGCGGCCATGTCGTTCAGGTCGACGATCGGCTCGCGTGAGCTTTTCTGCACGGCCGAACCGGCCCGCAGCGAGAAGGGCTGGCCCTTGCTGTCCTGTCCGCGATACAGCGCCTCGGACACGCGCATCCGCTCCTTCGCCACCTCGACCTTGTTCTTGTCGAGCACGAAGCTGACCTTGTCGCCGCCGGTGAAGGGGGCCATGGCCAGCAGGGCGGTCAGCACGCCGACCGCCACCGGCAGATAATTTTTGAGCAGGCGCACCAGCTTGTCATGGCTGCCACCCGGCCGGGCCCAATGGCGGCGGACGTTGCGCTGTTGCTCGGCCTGGATGGACATGTCTGCCTGCCGCCCTGTCGCTTACATGTGCGAGAAGATGTCGTTCTCGGGCCAGCCCGCCAGGTCCAGCGCCGCGCGATGGGGCAGGAAGTCGAAACAGGCCTGGGCCAGTTCCATCCGCCCTTCGCGGGTCAGGCGCTTGTCCAGTTCGGTCTTCAGCTGGTGCAGGAAGCGCACGTCGGACGCGGCATAATCCTTCTGCGCGTCGGACAGGTTCGGGCCGCCCCAGTCGCTCGACTGCTGCTGCTTGCTGATGTCCTGGCCCAGCAGTTCGCGGACCAGCTCCTTCAGGCCGTGGCGGTCGGTATAGGTGCGCACCAGCTTGGACGCGATCTTGGTGCAATAGACGGGGGCTGCCACCACGCCCAGATAATGCTGGATCGCGGCGATATCGAATCGGCCGAAATGATAGATCTTGATCCGCTCGGGATCGGCCAGCACCGCCTTCAGGTTCGGCGCGGCATAGTCGCTGCCGGGGTTGAAGCGGACCAGATGCTCGTCGCCCTTGCCGTCGCTGATCTGGACGACGCACAGGCGATCGCGCGGGGTGATGAGCCCCATGGTTTCGGTATCGACGGCGATCGGGCCGGGGGCAAGGACGCCCTCGGGCAGATCTTCTTCATGGAAATGGACGGTCATGACTTTTCCCTCTATGGGGAAACGGGCCATATCGCAATCAAGGCTTTGGCAGATAGGGCCTGTAAATCGGCGCTGCGGGCGCTCTTTTTGCCCGATATGCGAAATCATTCGCGCTGCCCGGAAAACTTGATATAGTGATTCCCAAACCGCGACTTTGCGGTGGATTGTGCATGTCATTCGCCCGACATGTTTGTCCAATGTGTCTTGGGGCGAAGCGAAAGTGACTAACAGGGCATGAGTTTTGACAGAGGGCGCCGCGGCGGGCGCGGCAAGGACAAGCGCGACGGTTTCGGCGACGACAATTTCTACGACCAGGGCAGCGGCGGCGGCTTCGGCGGCGGTGGCTTTGGTGACCGCGGCGGCTTCGGTGGCGGCTTCGGCGGTGGTGATCGTGGTCGTGGTGGCTTCGGCGGTGGTGATCGCGGTGGCTTCGGCGGCGGCGGCGGTGGTTTCGGCGGCGGTGGCCGCGGTGGCTTCGGCGGCGGCGGTGGCGGCTTTGGTGGCGGCGGCGGCGGTGGTCGCGGCATGCCGGCCCAGGTCGTTGGCGAAGGCAAGGGTGTCGTCAAGTTCTTCAACGGCCAGAAGGGTTTCGGCTTCATCGTTCGTGACGATGGCGGCGAAGACGTGTTCGTTCACATCAGCGCGGTCGAGCAGGCCGGCCTGACCGGTCTGGCCGAAGGTCAGCCGCTCGGCTTCACCCTGGTGGATCGTGGTGGCAAGGTGTCGGCGACCGATCTGGTCATCGACGGCGAACCGCTCCCCGTGACCGATCGTGCGCCGCCGCGTGAACCGCGCGAACCCCGCGCCGGTGGTTTCGGTGGTGCAGAGCGTGGCCCGCAGCGTCAGCTGACCGGCGAACGCGCCAGCGGCACGGTCAAGTTCTTCAACGCCATGAAGGGCTTCGGCTTCATCCAGCGTGATGACGGCCAGCCGGACGCTTTCGTCCACATCAGCGCTGTCGAACGTGCCGGCATGGGCGCCCTGAACGAGGGCGACCGTCTGGACTTCGAACTGGAAGTCGATCGTCGCGGCAAGTACGCGGCCGTCAATCTCCAGTCCAAGGCCGACTGATCGGCCGTCGCCCGTTCGCCGTACGGGCGACGTGACAGGAATATCGAAGGGGGTCGCCTGCCCGGCGGCCCCTTTTTCGTTTCTGCCGTTCATCTCGATCAGCCGACAGGTCGCCATATATCGTCAAAGCGATGCGCCTGAATGTGGCGCATGGATCGTAAATATCGAGAGAAATGTCCGATGATATTCGGATCAAAAATGCCGTAAATTCGATGTTTATGTGTAATTGATCAACATGTTGATCGGCATGTTTTTCTGATGATCATTTGCTAGATAGATCAATTCGGCGAATTTGCCTGACCATTAGCCTAGGATCATAATCGTCCCGAATGGAATGAGCCTTGCGGCATTGTCGACAGGGCCTGACCCGATGGGAGGATGATATGAAGCAGGCCCTGATCGGCCGTCTGCTGGCCACAGTTGCTGCCGGCCCGGCCGTGATGCTCGCAACCGCACAGGCGCAGGATGTCGCTGCACCCGTGCCCCAGGCTGACGCCGGGGCAGGGGAGATCATCGTCACCGCCCGCAAGCGTGACGAGCGGCTGATCGACGTGCCGGTTGCCGTCTCGGCGCTCTCGACCGACCAGATCGAACGCTATGCCACCACCAGCTTCCAGGCGATCAGCCAGCAGGTACCGCAACTGGTCATTGCCGAATCGCAGAATCAGGTCGGCGGCTCGATCAACCTGCGCGGCATCGGCGCCGGCATCTCCAATCCCTCGACCGAAACCGCCGTGACCCTGAATTTCGACGGCGTGCCGATCAGCTATGGCAACGCCATCCGCCTCGGCCAGATCGACCTTGGCCGGGTCGAGGTGCTCAAGGGGCCGCAGGCGCTCTTCTATGGCAAGAACAGTCCGGGCGGCATCGTCTCGCTCATCTCCCAGGATCCGGGCAAGGATTTCGAGGCGAAGCTGCGCACCGGCTATGAATTCATGGCCGACCAGCGCTTTGTCGAGGCCAGCGCCTCGGTGCCGCTGACCGACGGCCTCGCCGCCCGCGTCGTCGGCTATTATTCCAAGGAGGATGGCTGGTTCCGCAACGTCGCCGAACCGATCGCCGGCATCACGCCGGGGCGCGGCGCCGACAGCCTCAATTCCGAAGATGTCTTCGTCCGCGGCACGCTCGCCTATGATGCGGGCGGATCGACCCGGATCAAGGCGAAGGTCAATTATGGCCAGCGCGAACGGGACGGCGTCGGCCCCACCGGCCTCAGCCAGATCATCTACTGCCCCGCCAGCGTCAGCCGCTATGGCTCGACCGACTGCACGCTCAACCGCAATTTCTACGACGCCATCCTCGCGCCGGCGACCGCCGCCAGCGATCCCAGCTATGGCGATGGCGTGCCCTTCATGAAGTCGAAGCAGTTCCTCGCCTCGCTCAGCATCGACCAGGATCTGGGCGACGCCTACACCCTGTCCTCGGTCACCGGCTATTACCGCCTGCGCGAACGCTCGGTCGACAGCTTCACCTTCTCCAACAATCCCTATTTCGGCGCGTCGAACGACATCACCGCCAAGGGGGTCAGCCAGGAACTGCGCCTCGCGTCCGACTATGACGGGCCATTGAACTTCCTCGTCGGCGGTTTCTTCCAGGACGCCCATTTCCTCACGCGTCAGGCCTTCACCACCAATTTCGGCACGCCCTTCGTGGTCGGATCGACCTATTATGACGTCCATACCAAGGCGACCTCGGTCTTCGGCCAGCTGCGCTACAAGATCGCGGACCCGCTCGAACTGGCCGTCGGCGGCCGCTATAGCTGGGAAGACAAGTCGCTGACCGGCACCTCGCTCGGCAGCCCGATCCAGATTCTCGGCCCCAAGCAGAATTATACCGATTTCTCGCCCGACGTGACACTCACCTGGCGCCCCGACAGCGATCGCACCGTCTATGCCGCCTATCGCGAGGGCTTCACCTCGGGCGGCTTCAACACCGTGCCGACGCGGCTGCGCACCGATGCGGACCAGAGCCGCGCCGCGATCGACCTCTCCTATGACCAGATGACCGCGAAGGGCGGCGAGATCGGCACCAAGGGCTATGTCGCCGATCGCCAGATCCTCTACGATCTGATCGGCTATTATTATAAATATAGCGGGCTCCAGCTCTCGCGCTACGACAATGCCTCCTTCACCCAGCTGACCCAGAATGCGGGCGGGGCGGAGATCAAGGGCGCGGAACTCAGCCTCACCATCCGGCCGCGCACGCTCGCGGGCCTGACGTTCAACACGGCGATCGCCTACAACAACGCCCGCTACACCGATTTCATCGGCGGCTGCTATGCGGGCCAGTCGATCGCGCAGGGCTGCAATCTCAATCCGCTCAACCCCAATCTGCCGCAATCGACCTGGGGCACGGCCGCCAATCCCTATCAGAATCAGGACCAGACCGGCCAACGCCTGTTCCGCGCGCCCGAAATCGCGATCACCGGCGGCTTCACCTATGACCACAGCTTCGCCGACCGGCTGGGCGGATCGCTGTCGGTCGATTTCAATTACAGCAGCGCCTATGTCACCCAGACGGAGGGCAACCCCAGGACGCTGCAGGATGATTATGTCCAGCTCAACGCCGCCCTCTCGATCAATGGCGGCGCGGGCAAGCCCTGGGAATTGTCGTTGATCGGCCGCAATCTCACCAACAAGCTGATCATCGTCGGCGGATCGGTGGTGGGCGCGAGCGCGGCCGGCACCGGCACCAACGCCGTGCGCGAAGGCGACATATTGGGTTCGCTCGGCGCCCCGCGCGCGGTGATGCTGCAACTGACGGTGAAGAGCGGTCTGCTGGGCGGCCGCTGATCATCCCTATGCAAATACTATGAAAACGGGCCGGAGGTCGGCTGGAATTTGACCGGCGGGGGCCATTAAGTCCCTTGTCCCATGACCCACCGACCTCCTCCTCCCACCCCGGCCGATGCCGGGCGGCGCAGCGATCGGCCACGGCTCACCGGACGCCTGTCGATCCGGCCGCGCGCCACCCTGGCTCCTCCGGCATGGCAACGGAGCCGGGCATCATGACCCGGCGAGATCTCGCCTGGCGTGGCCTTGGCCTGCTGCTCGTCGGCGCGGCGGCCGGCAGTTCGCTGCTGCATCGCGCCCTGACCCTGGACGGCCCTGCATCGGCGCCGCTGGAAATGGCGCTGGCCCTCGCCAGCTTCAGCTTCGCCAGCCTCGGCATATTGCTGCTCTGCCAGGGCGTGCGCCTGCGCGATGGCTGGCGCCGTGACCTCGACCGGCGCCAGGCGCAGCGCGACGGTCATCGCGATCCCCTGATCCTGGCCGAAGATCGCGCCCCGCTCGCGGCCTTTCTGGCCGCCCGCGCCCGGCGCGACTGAACCCCTTCCCATATTCCCAAAGGACAAATTTGTGAGCGAACGCGACCTGCATTTCGTGATCCCGACCTATCGCCTGCGCGACGTCGGCGCGACCGTCGAGGCTTATGACGAGAATTTCGCCCGTAGCGGCCAGACCGCGCCGATCATCGTCTTCGATGATTCCTCGGTCGCCAATCATGACAAATATTTCGGCGCGCTGGAGGCGACCAAGACGGTCAACGACCTCTGGTATGTCGGCCCGGCCGAAAAGGAGCAGTTCGTTTCCTACATCTGCAAGCGGCTGCGCGACCGCAAGCTCGACGTGCTGGTCCGCAACCTCTTCCGCCCCAGCTATGGCGGCAATCGCAACTTCACTCTGATGTACACGCTGGGCGACCTGATGGTCAGCGCCGACGACGACATGCGCCCCTATGCCCTGATCGAGGACAGTCCGGAAACGCTGGGCGAACGGGAAATCAGCCGGGGCAAGACCATCCCGCGCGGCGCCAATGGTCACACCCGCAAATCCTACGACATCCTCGAATCCTTCCGTGACATATTGGGCAAGACGGTGGCCGACGCGCCGGCCAATTACGACCAGGGCGAACTGGTGATCGACAGCGCGATGGATCTGGAATCCAACAATTCGCTCGGCTTCGCGCGGGAAAACAGCCTGACCCTGCAGGAGGGGCGGCTGCCCCGATCGGCGGTGGTGAAGATGGCGCAGACCTTCCGCACCGGCACCAACGATATCGACGCGGTCGATTTCGTCGACATGTTCCTCGACGATCCGGACGAGGTTGATGCCGAACGGCTCAACGACACCTATGTGCTGGTCAATTTCCGCCCCTGCCTCACCAATCTCAACTGGCGAATGGATTGCGGCGTCGCGGGTTATGACAATCGCACCGGCCTGCCGCCCTTCTTCCCGACGCGCTTGCGGTTCGAGGATTATATTTATCGCCTGTGGATCCAGCAGTCGAACATGGTCTCGGCCCATGTCGATTCCGCCCAGACCCACATCAAGAACAGCTATATGCGTAATCCGCTGGCGTCGGAGGTGTTCAACGAAGCGATCTGCGGCCTGCTCAAGCGCAAGATCCGCACCAGCCTCAAGCGCACCGACGAATGGTCGATCGCCTTCGACTATGATGGTGCGGTCAGCTTGCAGGACAGCGAAGAGATATTGGACAGCGCCCGCGCCTTGCATGACCGGGTGCTCAAGAGCATGGCCGACGCGCGCACGACCGAACGGCGCGATGCGCTGGGCCATTTTGCCGCTGGCCTGTCACGCACCTTCTATGATTTCGAGCCGGATTTCTTCCAGCAGAATGTCAGTCGCATGGTCGATGACGAGGTCGGGCTGATCCGCTCCTCACTCGAAATCTGGCCGACCCTGCTGGAGATCGTCTATTTCAAGCGCCATTGCCGCAACCTGCCGATGCGCCGCGTGAAGAACCGCTCCGCCAGATCGCCCCAACCCAGACCCGTAGCAGCCTGAGGGTTGGCGGCAGGCGCTCCGTTTCCGCCCCCTTCTTCCCGGCGACGGTCGGGGCCCCTCTCAGTGAAGGGGGCGGGGCGGAGCGCCTATCATACCCGCCGGAACGGGAAGGGGCTGGCGGTCCGCTCATAGCTGTGCAGGTCCAGTGCGCGCGTCACCGGCGGCAACGCCCGGTCCGGGCAGTCGCGCCGCTCGCACAGATGACAGGTCGGCCCCACCGTCACCGCATCGTCGCGCTCGGTATCGATGCCATCGGCATGGATGATCCGCCCGGCATGTTTCGCCTCGCAGCCGAGCGCAATCACCTGCCGCCCGCGCGCGCCATCGCCGCGGGGCAGGGCGATCGCCAGTGTCAGGAAGCGTCGCTCGTCCAGCGTCTCGATCAGTTGCGGCAGCACGATGTCGGGCGCGTCGGCCGCATGCACGTCCCAGCGTGGGCAGGTTCCGCCATAGCGGGCAAAGGGGTAGGCCTCGCCATCGAAGCGCTTGGACACGATCCCCGCCCGGTCGATCCGCACCATGAAGAAGGGGATGCCGCGCGCGCCGGTGCGGTTGAGGCTGGTGAGCCGGTGCGCCAGCTGCTCGGTCGACACGCCGAAGCGCGCGCGCAGCAGGGGAAGATCATGCCGGCTTGCCTCCGCCGCCTGGCGGAAGCGGTCATAGGGCATGATCAGCGCCGCGGCGGCATAGTTGGTCAGCGCAATGACGGCGAGCCGCCGGCTGTCCTCGTCCGGCGGCGCAGTGCGCGTCACCTGTGCCGCGATCAGGTCGGCCATCTCCTGTGCGCAGAGCTGATAGGCCATGGCGAATAGTCGCCCCGATGCCGGCAGTCGCTCGCTCAGCATCAGCCGCCGCCGGTGCATGTCATAATGGCGCACTGTCCCGGCCAGCACATCGGCACGCACCATCTGCACCGCCATGCCATGCCGCTCCTTCAGGCGCGCGCGCAGCCCGGCCTGCAACAGCGCCGGGTCTTCCTCCAGCTGCGCGGCGATCCCTTCGGCCGCGGCGTCGATTTCGGCGAAATGATTGCCGGCCTTGGCCACCGTCTCGCGCCACCAGTCGACCGGCGCGACCAGCGGGGCAGGGGCGGCGCCGCGCCCGCTCGCCTGCATCTGCTCGGGCAGGCGGCGCAGGTCGGCCAGCGCGCGATAGAAGCGGCCGATCGCCTCGCTGACGCCGGGATAATTTTCCGCCACCTCCAGCACTTCGTCGCGCGCGATGCCGATGTCCCGTACCAGCGCATCGGACAATATCTCGGCCAGGTCGCTCGCTGCGCCATCCTGGCTGCTGGCGGTGAAGTCGCGAATGTCGATGTCATAGGTATTGGCCAGCCGCAGCAGCATCTGTGCCGTCAATGGCCGCTGGTTGCGCTCCAGATGGTTGAGATAGCTGGGCGATACGCCCAGTTCCTCGGCCATGCGCGTCTGGTTCAGCCCCAGTTCGCGGCGCAGCACGCGCAGCTTGGGGCCGAGATAGAGCTTCCGGTCGGTCACATCTGCCATAAGGTCATATTGTCACGATTTGACAATATGAACAAGTCGTGCCGTGACTTGTGGCCACTCATCGCCCTTCCGCTTTGCCCTCGACCTGTCAATATCGCTGTCATCAACCAGCACAGTCACAAGGCAGGAAGGACAGGAAGATGACGACCGATACGATGGAAGCGCCCCAGCCCGCCCGCTCGCGCGCGGTCTTCAGCCAGGAGGATTTCGGCCTGATCCGCACCGCCATCGCCCATTATCTCAAGGAAGTGCAGGACCAGCCGGAATCGGTCAAATACGCCAATCTCTACCACCGCCTCGGCCGCGTTGCCTGACCGGCGGAGTGCCTGAACGAGAAAGGGCGCGGGATCACTCCCGCGCCCTTTTTCTTGTCTCGGCCTGTTCCGATCAGAACAAACGCGTCAGCCCATAGAACAGCGCGCCGATCGCGGCCGCCGCCGGCAGGGTCACGACCCAGGCGACGATGATGCTCGACGCGACGTTCCAGCGCACCGCCGACAGCCGGCGCGATGCGCCCACGCCGACGATGGCGCCGGTGATGGTGTGGGTGGTCGATACCGGCACGCCCAGATGGGTGGCCATGAACAGGGTGATCGCGCCGCCGGTCTCTGCGCAGAAGCCCTGCGCCGGGGTCAGGCGGGTGATCTTCGATCCCATGGTGTGGACGATCTTCCAGCCGCCCAGCAACGTGCCCAGGCCCATCGCCGCCTGGCAGCTCAGCACCACCCACATCGGCACATGGAAACCGCCGGTCAGCAGCCCCTGCGAATAGAGCAGCACCGCGATGATGCCCATCGTCTTCTGCGCATCATTGCCGCCATGGCCGAGCGAATAGAGCGATGCGGAAACCAGCTGCAGCTTGCGGAACACCCGGTCCGCGCCCTGCGGCGTGAATTTGCGGAAGATCCAGCTGATCGCCAGCACCAGCATCAGCGCCAGGAACAGGCCGACGGCGGGCGAGATCACGATCGCCGCGCTGGTCTTGAACACGCCGCTCCACACGATTGCCGACAGGCCCGACTTGGCCGTGCCCGCGCCCAGCAGGCCGCCGACCAGCGCATGGCTGGAGGAGGAGGGGATGCCCAGGCCCCAGGTGATGAGGTTCCAGGCGATCGCCCCCATCAGCGCGCCGAAGATCACCGAGGCGTCGATGATGTCCGCGCTGACGATGCCCTTGCCCACCGTCTCGGCGACATGCAGGCCGAAGAAGAGGAAGGCGATGAAGTTGAAGAATGCGGCCCAGGCGACCGCATATTGGGGTTTCAGGACCCGCGTCGACACGATGGTCGCGATCGAGTTGGCGGCGTCGTGCAGGCCGTTCAGGAAATCGAACAGCAGCGCAACGCCGATCAGCGCGATCAGCAGCGGGAAGGCGAGATGGGCTTCCATATCCGGTCAGGCCTGTCAGGCGTGGTCGATGACCAGGCCGGAAATCTCGTTGGCGACGTCCTCGAACCGGTCCGTCACCTTTTCCAGATGGCTGTAGATTTCGTTGCCGACGATGAAGTCCATCGGGTTGCCGGCGCGGGCTTGCTGGTACAGGGCCTTGAGGCCCGCCTCATGCAATATGTCGGCATGGCCTTCCAGCTTGACCAGCCGTTCGGTCAGCTCGTGCAGCCGCGCCGAATTGATGTTGAGCGAGCGCAGCAGCGGCATCGCCTCCGCCGTGATCCGCGCGCATTCGACGATCAGCGCGCTCATGTCCTGCATCTGCGGCGCGAAATCCTTGACCTCATAGAGCGCGATCGCCTTGGCGGTCTGGTTCATCTGGTCGATTGCGTCGTCCATCACGCCGATCAGGCCGGTGATGGCACTGCGGTCGAACGGGGTGACGAAGATGCGGCGGACGTCCTGCAGCACCTCGCGGATGATGTCGTCCGCCTCATGCTCGCGGTCCGAAATCTCCTTGATATGCGCGTCCATGTCCGGGCCGCCCTTGAGCAGCTTGGCCAGGGCGTCGGCGCCGGCGACCAGAGTCGCGGCATGG
Organism: Sphingobium sp. IP1; assembly: GCF_002708645.1. Taxonomy (NCBI): domain Bacteria; kingdom Pseudomonadati; phylum Pseudomonadota; class Alphaproteobacteria; order Sphingomonadales; family Sphingobiaceae; genus Sphingobium; species Sphingobium sp. IP1. The sequence goes on along the minus strand of NZ_NOIW01000059.1, from coordinate 3,585 downwards.
TCTTCGAATTGCTCGAAGAAACGCCCCTGCTTGGGCATCAGCGCGTGAAACCAGCGCAGCATTCCAGTCCTTTCACTTTGCTTCTCGCGGATCGACAGCAGCAACCGGAGGAACCAGCCCGGATCGGCGGGCGGTTCGCGGAAAGCCGCGATGATCGATTGCAGTTCGGGTTCGTCGACGGCCTTTGCGGCTTCGGCGACGGAAAACCAGCGCAGCTCGCGCTGCCCTTTTTCGGGCCATTGCGTCAGATGGCCGGTCACGGCAAGCGGAAAAACCTCGACATTCGCCTCGCGCGACTTGCCGCTGCGCTTGCGCTTGTCATAGCTGTATCGGCCGATCGGCGCGGGACAGGCGATGCCATGGATGCCCGCTTCCTCGAACGCCTCGACTTCCGCGGCGCGATGGCCGGCCAGCCCCTTGATGCGATTGCCCTTGGGAATCACCCAGCGCCCGGTGTCACGCGATGTGATCAGCAGGATCTGCATCGACCCGTCGATCGGGTCGCTGGTATAGGGGAGAGCGGCAATCTGGCGCATTATCGGCGGCTTACGGGCGACCTGCCCGAATCCTCATGCTCTGCCGCAGCGCGTTCCATCGGCGCTATGTAACGAAAATGTCATTTTTTGCAATCGCTCCCTTCGCCCAGAGGGGCAGGCGAAGGGAGCGACCGGCGCCCCGCTGGGCGAGGCCGGGAGGCGGATCAGATCGAGATGCGCGCCGTCAGGCGGATGTCCCGCCCGGCCAGCGGGGCGAAATCCTTCAGGAAGCTGGCATGGCGCCTGGCTTCCACGTCGAAGATATTGTTGGCCGACAGCATCAGCGTGGTGCGGTCATTGCCGGCCAGCGGCTTGAACGAGATCGATGCGTTGACCATGGTGAAACCATCGGTCGGCGTCTCGAAATCGGTCACCCGATCCTGCTCGAACACATGTTCCAGCTCAGCGCGGGCGCTCAGCCGAGCGCCCTGCGCCTCGATCCCGCCCAGCAGGCGGAGCGGGGGAATGCGCGGCGCCGGGCCATTGCCCTTGATCGTGGCGCGGACATAGTCGGCGACGCCGTCAATGTTGATCGCATAGCTGCCGACCTGCGCCAGCTTCACCGACGCTTCGGCCTCAAAACCATAATAGCGGGCATCGGCCTGGGCATAGGCATAGCAGGGGAATTCCATCTCGGCCCCGCCATTGGCCGCCTGGCAGACGCTGTCGTCGACCACGCTTTCATAGATGAAGCCGCTGAACCAGTTATGATAGGCGGCCAGGCTGAAGCTGTAGCCATTGCCCGATCCGCGCAGCGTACCTTCCACGCCCCAGCTCTTTTCCTTGCCGAAATCGGGATTGCCCAGCTCGAACGCCTGGGTGCCGGCATGATTGCCGCGCGCGAACAGCTCCTCGGCCGACGGCGCGCGCTCGCTGCGCGACAGGTTCAGGCCCACGCGCCAGCCGGGCATGATCGTCTGGCTGATGCCCAGCGATCCGGACAGGGCGTTGAAGCTGCGCTGGCTGGCCTCGGCAAACAGGTCGGCATCCGGGTCCGACTGCAGCTTGGTATGTTCATAGCGCGCGCCCGCTTCCAGCCGCGTGTCGCCCAGGTCCAGCGACTGCAGCGTGAACAGGCCGAACTGGTCGGTCTGGTTCTTGGGCAGGAACTTCTCTTCGCCATCGGCCTGGAAACGGCGGGTGAAGAACTGCGCGCCCGATGCGCCCAGCCAGCCATTGCGGTCGGCCTGGACGAATTCCAGCCGGCTTTCCATCGACTGGTTCTTGAAGGTGGTGCCGATTTCGCCCGACGGTTCGATTTCCTGATGCTGGTAATCGGCCCAGCCCGCGCGCAGGCGGATGCTGTCGAGGAAGCCGCCATTGACCGCGACCTCGCCGCGCAGGTCGGCGCGGGTCTGCTTCATCGCCAGCGTCACATTCTCGTGGCTGTGGCCCTCTTCCTCATGATCGTGGTCATGATCGTGATCATGGTCATGTTCCTCGGCCACTTCCAGGCGCGACGGCACGCCATAGGTGTTCTCGCTGTGCGAGATCGACATGCCCAGATTGCCGCCATCGCCGATATAGGCAAAGCCGCCGGCCACTTCCCACACTTCCGCCGCGGTATTGGCCAGCTTGCCCTTCAGCCGCGCATTGTCCTGGATTTCCTCCTCGTCAGAGGCGGCGGCGATCTCGCGCATCGCCTTGGACAGGATATAGCCGCCGGTGCGCAGATTGTCGGTCTTGCTGTAGCTGCCATCGACATGGACGACGAAATTCTCGGTCAGCGGCACCTCGATCTCGCCCGAACCGCTGCGTTCGTTGGCGGCGCTGCCATAGGTGCCGATCGCGTCGATATGGATCGCCTCGTCCGGCACGCGGCGCGGGATGCGGCTATCGATCACATTGACCACGCCGCCGATCGCCGACGATCCATAGAGCAGGGCGGACGGGCCGCGCAGCACCTCGATCCGGTCGGCGGTCAGCGGGTTGATCGCGACCGCATGGTCGACCGAGGTGTTGGACACGTCGAAGCTGCCAATGCCGTCGGTCAGGATGCGCACGCGCTCGCCCTGGAAGCCGCGCAGGATCGGGCGCGATGCGTTGGGGCCAAAGGAGGTGGCCGACACGCCGGGCTGGCGCGCCAGCGTCTCGCCGATGGTCGGGCGCAGGCTGCGGGTCAGTTCCTCGCCGGTGACGATCGATGTGCCGGACAATATGTCGCCCTGGCTGCGGGGGATCAGGGCGGTGACGACGATGTCGCTGCGCGGGTCATGATAGCTGCCATCGGCCTGGGTGTCGGCGGGGGCTGCGGTCTGGGCGGCGGCGGGCCATGCCAAGCAAAGGGCCGTGAGGGCACAGCCGGCGCGCAGCGACGGGGAACGAAGCATCAGGCTTTTTATCCTTGCAGAATATGTGGGTCGGCTTCCGCGTATCGGTCATGATACATCATATCAATATACGATCGGCGAAATGAAGGCCGTTTCTGCCGCATTCACCACCAACTGTTGCATTTTTGCACGGCATGGCGCGCAGCATATTACCCGCCGCCAAGACGGATCAGCCGCGCAATCCCGCCATCATTTGCCGGTCAGAGGAAGAGGAAATCCGCCAGTGCCTGCACGCCGGGGCGCGACAGCGATCGTTCGTTGACGGTCTGGCGCACCTCGATCGCGGGCAATGGCACGTCCAGCGCCAGCCGGCGAATGCCGCTCATCCGCCCCAGGTCGCGCGCCATCGGGCCGAACGCCGCAAAACAGCCCGCGCCTTCGCGCAGGGCGGTGATGATGTCGAACATATTGTCGGTTTCCAGCATCACCGGGCCCAGCCGGGCGCCGCCGCGCGCCAGCGCCGCGTCGATGATCGGGCGCAGCCCGTTGCGCGGATCGACCGCCAGTTGCGGGGTAATGGTCAGGTCGCCGCGCGATACGCTGCCCGCGCGCGCCAGCGGATGGTCCGCCCCGGCATAGAGATTGACCTGTTCCGACCAGCCATAGCGCGACGACAAGCCGGCCGGCTCCTCCAGCGCATAGAAATAGGCGATGTCGGCGCGCAGCGATTCGATAGCCCGCGCCGCCTCGACCGCCGACTGGACGCTCAGGTCCAGGGT